>JAZRRV010000046.1:0-3730 GCA_045651085.1 Acutalibacteraceae bacterium | reverse complement strand
GCAATCCTCTGGGTGAACTGGACTTTTCCATGAGCCGCGGTATTGTGTCCATGTGCAACCGTGCCATCAATGTGGACGGTGTGCCCTTTAACATGATTCAGATCGATGCCTCCATTAACCCCGGCAACTCCGGTGGGCCGTTGTTTAACGCGGCGGGGCAGGTGATTGCCGTAAATTCCGCCAAGATAGTGGCCGACGGTTACGAGGGGTTGGGCTTTTCCATTCCCATTAACGAGGCCAAAAAAATTATTGACGAATTAATTAAAAACGGCTACGTTACGGGGCGCGTGGCGTTGGGCATTGAGGGCAACAGTTACGCCGATGCGTACTACAAGGGGTTTTTGATTTACAGTATTAACGAGGATTCGCCCCTGCGCGGCACGGGTGTGCAAAAGGGAGACCTGATTACCGCGGTGAACGGTACCGAGGTGACGGATTATTCCACGTTGCGCGCGGCGCTGGCCAAAAATAAGGTGGGGGACACCGTGACGCTGACCTTGTTGCGTGCCAACGGTAGACAAGTGGATAGTTATAAAGTTGAGGTAAAGTTGGCGGAACCCAAGCAGTAAAGAAAAACAAAAAACGCCCCCGCGGAACCGTGTTCCGCGGGCGTGCTTCTTATGATTTTATTATAACCACAGGGGGAAGATACGCGCAAAGTCACTGTAATACCAAGGGTCTTCCCACGAAGAGGCCAGTGCCATACCTAAAAACCCAAAAAGCAGACCAAATACCAAAACGAACAACACAACGGACACAATGGCGCCCACCAACGCGCCAATGCCGGCACGCTTTGCCGTGAGCGGCTTTTGGTCTTTCCACGCGAGGAACAAAATAAGCCCTACCAGCGGGAAGAAAAAGCCCAGCGCCCACCACCCGTAACTGCCGGAATCCACCGTGACGGGTATGGGCTGCGGATACGTCGGCCCCGCTGCTTGGGACGGTTCTTCGGCAACCGGCTTTCCGCACGCGGTGCAAAACACCGCTTGGTCAACCAACTTTGTTCCGCAATGACGACAAAACATACAGACTCCTCCTTCGAATTTACGCTTCTTCCGGACGCTCCCAGTTGTGCCAGACGTTTTGCACGTCGTCGTTATCCTCCAACGCGTCCAGCAGTTTTTCCATTTTTACCGCGGCGTCCTCATCCGGAATGGCGGTGTACACGTCCGGTACCATTTCCAGTTCCGCAGAAACAAACGTGTAGCCCTTGGCCTCCAACGCGTCACGCACAGCGGAAAAATCGTCCGGCTCGGTGGTAATCTCAAACACGTCTTCGTCTGCGGCAAAGTCCGCAGCGCCGGCTTCCAGTGCGTCCTCCATTACTTGGTCTTCGTCGCGGCCCTCTGCCTCAATGGCGAGCACGCCTTTTTGGTTAAACATAAAGCTGACACAACCGCTTTGGCCCAAATTGCCGCCGAATTTGTCAAAATAATGGCGCACATCCGCCGCGGTGCGGTTGCGGTTGTCGGTAAGTGTTTCCACAATTACGGCGATGCCGCAGGGGCCGTACCCCTCGTACTGCAACGCTTCGTAATTGTCGGCGTTGCCGTCGCCCATCGCTTTTTTGATGATGCGCTCAATGTTATCGTTAGGCACGTTGTTGGCTTTGGCTTTGGCAATCGCATCCTTCAACTTGGAGTTGGAGGACGGGTCGGCGCTGCCGCCTTCCTTAACCGCCACGGCGATTTCGCGCCCCATTTTGGTGAAGATTTTGGCCTTTTGACCGTCGGTCTTTTCTTTTTTCCGTTTAATGTTGTTCCATTTGGAATGTCCTGACATACGGATGCCTTCCTTTCCTTTTACAATACGCAAGTAAGTATACCACAATTTCTCGTGCGGTGCAAGGGGGCAGATGCTTGACTTTCTTTGGTAATGTGGTACAATTAAGACAGTAAAATGGCGTGTTTTTGAAAAACTGGAGAAAAAGGTGAATGGTATGCAAGACGTATTACAACAAATTCAAGCCATTGGTATTGTACCGGTGGTTAAAATTGACCGTGCGGCGGACGCCGTTCCGCTGGCACAGGCGTTAATTAACGGCGGGTTGCCGTGCGCGGAAGTCACGTTCCGCACCGATGCGGCGGCGGATGCCATTGCCGCGATGACCAAGGCGTTCCCCGCCATGTTGGTGGGTGCCGGCACGGTGCTGACACCGGCGCAGGCGGATGCCGCCGTGGCGGCGGGCGCCAAGTTTATTGTGAGCCCCCGTTTGAATCCGGACGTGGTGCGTCATTGTGTGGAAAAGGGCTACCCCATTACCCCCGGCGTGTGCACACCGGGCGAGGTGGAGACGGCGCTGTCGCTGGGGTTGGACGTGGTAAAATTCTTCCCCGCGGAGGCGGCGGGCGGTTTGGCAATGATTAAAGCGATGTCCGCGCCTTACGGTAAACTGAAATTTATGCCCACCGGCGGCATTAGCGCTAAAAACTTGAACGAGTATTTAGCGTTCCCCAAAATTTTGGCGTGCGGCGGCAGTTGGATGGTAACGGCGGAACTGATTAACGCCGGTCGGTTTGACGAAATTGAGCGTCTTACCCGCGAAGCGGTAAACACGATGCTTGGCTTTGAACTGGCGCACGTGGGCATTAACGCCGCCGATGCCAGTGAGGCGGCCGCAGTTGCCGGTGCGTTTGGTGCGTGCTTTGACCTGCCGCAAAAAGACGGCAACAGTTCCGTGTTTGTGAGCAGTATGTTGGAAGTGATGAAAGGTCCCGGTTACGGTGCCAAGGGTCACATTGCGATTCGCACCAACTCGGTGTTGCGCGCTACCCGTTATTTGGAATCCAAGGGCATTCGCATGAATCCGGACTCCGCCAAATGCGATGCGGCGGGCAACGTGAAAGCAATTTATTTGCAAGATGAAATCGGCGGGTTTGCCGTGCACCTGGTGCAAAAATAAGTAGGAGGAATGGAAGTATGGCTAAAATTGTTACATTCGGTGAGTTAATGTTGCGGTTGGCCCCCAACGGGTACTATCGCTTTTTCCAAAATGACCAAATGCAGGCGACGTTCGGCGGCGGCGAGGCAAACGTGGCGGTGTCGCTCGCGAACTACGGTATGGACAGTGTGTACGTTACCAAGTTGCCCAAGCACGCCATTGGTCAGGCGGCGGTAAACTCGTTGCGCGCGTTTGGCGTGGACACCTCCAAGGTGGTGCGCGGCGGTGAGCGCGTGGGCATTTACTATTTGGAAAAAGGCGCTTCGCAGCGCGGCTCGGTGTGCATTTATGACCGCGCACACTCCGCTATTCAGGAAGCGAGCGCGGATGATTTTGATTGGGATGCCATTTTTGAGGGTGCGGATTGGTTCCACTTTACGGGCATTACCCCCGCGCTGGGCGGTAATTTGGTGGACATTTGCCGCGCGGCTTGTAAGGCGGCTAAGGCCAAGGGCGTGAAAATCTCTTGCGATTTGAACTACCGCGGCAAGTTGTGGACGCGGGACGAAGCCCGCGCCGCAATGACGGATTTGTGCCAATACGTGGACGTGTGCATTTCCAACGAGGAAGATGCCAAGGACGTGTTCGGTATTGAAGCCGAAGGCACCGACATTTACGGCGGCAAACTCAACCACGACGGCTATAAATCGGTGGCAAAGCAGTTGGCGGATAAATTCGGGTTTGAAAAAGTGGCTATCACGCTGCGCACCTCCATTTCTGCCAGCGACAACGACTGGGCGGGTATGCTGTACGACGGTGAGAATTACTGCTTCTCGAAATCCTACCACC
>JAZRRV010000045.1:0-3843 GCA_045651085.1 Acutalibacteraceae bacterium | reverse complement strand
CCCACGGTTATTGCGCTGGATGCATCGTACCACAGAAATTCCTTCCACCACGGTACATTTGCCTACCACTCCCCCTTCTTGGGTTGGAGAGCTTGGTACGCTCCTTCCGCGCTGGGGTGGAGTGACCGTGTTGAGGCGGCTATGTCTGCCCACTTAAACCAACTGGTGGAAAAACCGGCCGAGGGCGAAGAACGCGTTTGGTTTGACGGCACTATGCCGCGAGAGGGCGATGGCCCTTCGCCGTACCACTGCATTGAAAATACGTATGGGTATCTGCCCTACTTCTTGGGTTTGACCTTACCTTACTACAACATGCAGGAATGCGGCTTTGATATGATGTTGTATCATATTGAATGGTCCGGCAATTTGGAAATTGCACGCAAATACTTTGATAAATTCTGCGCTATGCTGGATTGGGAAGACCGCATTTTCGACCCCGACAACGATGGTCTGTATCAAAACTTCCTGAACACGTGGATTTCGGACGGTCACTCCTACAACGGTGCGGGTTGTGCTCAATCGAGTGCCTATAACTATCGCGCTAACGTAGCGATGGCGAAAATTGCAGAAAAGTTGGGCTTGCCCAGTGATGTCTTTACAAAGCGTGCTGAGAAAATCAAGAAGGCAATTAATGAGAAATTGTGGTTAGCGGATAGCGGTGTCATTGCAGAATCCATTGATACGATGGGCAACTGTATGGTGCACCCCTCCCCCGAACTGAACACGACGTATCTGGCGATTGATTGCGACGTGGTGGATGATTTCCAAGCATATACGATGTTAAAGTACACGGAAAATTACATCAAGAGCATTACCACTCCCGGTCGGGGCGGGCGGCTCGCCTATTCCTCTAACTGGTATCCCAAAAAGTATTCCACCTGTGGTATCTTCCCCTCCGAAAATGCCTGCTTGGCTTTGGCCTACTACAAGTTGGGGTTAAAGGAAAAGGGTAAAGAAATCCTTGATGGTTTGGTAGACTGCTACTTTACCGGCAGAAACCCCGGTACGGCCACTCACGTACAGTCTGCCATGGGCGGGGATGCCGGCGACTGGGATTTCACCGACACCACCAGCGTGTATTTGCGTCTTGTTGTTGAGGGTCTGTTCGGTATCCGCTTCAACACCCTGGATGAAACGGTAAACATTACTCCCAACATCCCCGAAGATTGGGACCATGCCAGCTTGACCTTGAAGGACATCTCGCTGGTGTACAACCGGCAGGGCACACAAGAAACGTTTGATATTTGCTGCGAAAGCACCTACAAGAAGCATATCAAACTCCCGATGCTTTCTACAAGTGTTGTCGGTGTTATGCTGGACGGCGAGTCGATTCCGTATACCATACAACCGGGTCAAAACAACTGCTTCTTGGCGGTGGACGTAGAAAAAGTCGGCCGCTTCCAACTCCGTGTGTTGCACGGCACCGGTACTCTGCCCACGCTTACTTATTCCGACAAAGTTCTGGCCGGCAATGAGATTGTGTTCCAACTGAACGACGGCGAGTTCGTGGAATACAAAGATATGAACAACGCACTGGAAGATGTCACGGTCGTGGGTAATAAAATTTACGCCAAAGTTAAGGATATGGCAGGATATCATACGTTGTTTATCCGCGCAAAACTCGGCGAGTACGATGCTTGGTTGGCTGCCGATTACGAAGTTCTTGTAAAAGAAGTAAAGCGGGAACCGCTGGAAGAAAAACCCTTTACTCCCATTGATATTTCCGCATTCTTTAACTGCAAGATGACCGAGGTGCACAACCAAGAGTACTTAAGTCCCAGACCTGAAGGATACTCTATCGGTGTGTTCCCCAACGGTCGGTATGCTTGGGAATGGAACCATTACGGTCACAATGGCCTATACGTGGACGACAGCACGTTGCGTTCTGCCAATGGTGTTATTCATACCCAATCGGGTATCCCCTTTGCCACCCCGGCAGAAAACGAAAATCTGGCGTGTGTGTCCTTGTGGGATAACTTCCCCACGGAAATCACCATTCCGCTCGACGGCAAGGCGCAAGAACTGGCGATTTTGTTTACCTCTACCACCAACGAAATGCAAACTGCCGTGGAAAACGTGCGAATGACCGTGGAGTATGCAGACGGTGTGACCACAACCACCAAACTCATCTTCCCCATTAACATTGACGATTGGCTGGTTCCCGCCTTGCAAAAGGAAAACGAGACCTACTACTTCAACGAATTTAACCACGCAACCGTACAACGCATTCGCCTTGACCCCACCAAGACCCTTGCCAATGTGAAAATTGAGGCCGTTGCCAATGAGGTCATTATGGGCGTTATCGGCGTGAGTATCAGCCGATAATCTTATTATCGGTACGCGAAACAAAATAGTTTACACAACAAAAAACCGGAAGGTACAACACCTTCCGGTTTTTCTTTATAGCATATAAACTATAACTGCGAATTTGACAAGTGGTAATTACTTGCCCTGTTTTTTAATTTGTGTTATATGCGGCATTGCCGCAAAGCATGGGACAATGCGAACTTGGTATAATATGCCGTCAAATTGAATGTAAAAGAAACGTATTTCTTAATTAGAACCGCCAAAAATCAGTTCGCCAAAGCACTCAATACGGTGGAACGAAGGTGCGCCGGGGGCAATCGGATTCCACACAAGATAATGGGGTTCTACCGTATCTTCGCCGCATTTGTAGACATTTCCGTGCATTTTGAGTCCTTCCTTGGGTGAAAACTCAGCAAAGAACATCTGTATAGAATTCACGGGAATTTGGTAAGTGAGCACCCAGCCGTTGGGGGTAAATTCCACCTTCGTTTGGAAGCGCTCATTGACATCGCGTTTAATCATCCGGAATCTATCTTTAATTCCTATACCGTAACCTAACCACACACTACAAACGGGATTGTATTCAATATTAATGTATTCTTCGCGCTCGGTAGGACGGAAAAAGAACTCCAAACAACTAGCCTTGCAAACTGAGGACAGCGGGTGGAAAGTCCCCATTTTAATATGGGGTTCAACTGCTTCCTGCCGCACATAAATGTAGTTTTCATCCCAACAAATTTGCGATTGGGCAGTGATATCCACGGGGTCCGTCCACATAAACGTATCCATAGCTATAACGGGAATGGTGTTCCAATCCGGTGTGCCGTTTACCTTTTTCATCGTGTAGCTTTTCATAGAAAATCCTCTCCTTTATTTATTTCCAACGTAACTTCATACAGCTTGCAAAACTTTTGATATTTTTCGTCTGTTTTCGCGGTTTTGTTGGGTGTGTAGCTTTGAACAAATTTTACACATTGGGCAGCATCCATTAAGGACTTATATTGCCCGTTAGCGTAAGCAGCTATCATCGCGGCACCCAAACACGCTGCTTCGGTCACTGCCGGAACACTTACCGGCAAACCGGTAATATCCGCCTGCAACTGGCACCATATCGGGCTTTTGGCACCGCCGCCGGTGGCAACAATTTCGGAAATTCTAGTGCCCTTGCCAAGAATATCCTCGCAATTTTTGCGAAGGACAAAGCACACGCCCTCCATCACCGCTTTGGCCATTTGCACCGCGGTGTGCTCTTGGCGCAAGCCGAAAAACACACCCGTTGCCTCTTTGTCGAACTCCGGCGCGTTAGTGCCCACCAAATACGGTAAAAATAACACGGGCGAATCCGCAACCGTAAACAGCTCGTTATCTAAGGTATGATAATCCATATCATTCACATGCTCCAGATCGTACATTAGCTCCGCACAGTTCTGGTAGCGGTGTGCCGGATCCTGCTGGCAGCACTTGGCGATGATATATTCCAGACCGGAACCGGCAAAAGCCGTGTTCCAATAACTCAACGGTTTGATTTCATAGGGG
>JAZRRV010000044.1:0-3085 GCA_045651085.1 Acutalibacteraceae bacterium | reverse complement strand
GTTAAAGACGAAAACGGCAACGTGGTGGAAATTTTGGCTACGTACGACCCCGAAACCCGCGGCGGCACCACGCCGGACGGGCGCAAGGTGCGCGGCACTATCCATTGGGTGGATGCCGCTACCGCTAAAGATGCCGAAGTGCGGTTGTACAATTCGCTCTTTAACAATGCCGAACCCGAGGGCGGCGAAACCAATTTTCTGGATTGCTTGAACGAGGCATCGTTGGAAACGCTGACCAACTGCAAGGTGGAGGCGGGCATTCTCCCTGCCAAAGCCCCCACGGCGTTCCAGTTCTTGCGGCTGGGCTATTTCTGTGTAGATAGCGTAGACAGTACCGAGGAACACCCGGTATTCAACCGCTCGGTAGGTCTCAAAGACAGTTTTAACAAAAAATAACAACGGCATATAAAAACGCCCCGCAGTATTCACTGCGGGGCGTCGCTTTTTCATTAAATCAAATAGTACCGTCGTCATCCGCGTTGCTCGAATGGCGCTTTCCGGCGCGTTTGGCACGATTCATTTCGTCTTTCGTATATTGTTTGGGAATGACCGAAACCTCCCGCTCACGTTCCACCGCATCCGTAAACACGGCCTCTTCCGCCTCCGGTAATACGGCATCCGTCTCCAAGTTCAAGTCCATCCGTTTGTCAATATCCTCCTCGGGATGTTCTTGGTAGTACGGGTCAATAATCGTCTTTTTTACCAGCGGGAAAATGGTAAATTGAATAAGGAACGACCGAAACGCCGGTAAGACAAACACCGCGGCGGCGATAACCACCGCCAAGGCAATCCAAAAGAAATGATACAACAAAAACGCGAGCAACGCGTAAACCGCGGCCAGGGTAACGGTAATGAGTAAATTTTGTTTCATTCCGCCAATGGCAAACAGAACACTGTTACGCAGCAGTTGTTTTGTGGAAAATTTGAACGTGATAAGTTGCAAATACACGTAGTAGCGCGCAAAAACAAACAACATCGCCACCACCGTGGCCACCATAGCGGCAATGGCCGCCATTAAAGAAAAACTCTCGGAAGATAACACCGACATCCAATAAAAGTACAAGCTAAACAAAATAATGCTGCCTACAACGAGTTCCAAAATGCCAATCCATAACGCTTGCTTCCAATTCTTTTTAATGGCATCAAAGAAATCGCCGGGTAAAAAGGCGTGTTTTTCTCGCGCGTAACTGCGGGTAATACTCGTCAGCCCCGCCTCCGCCAAACCGCGGGTGACCACCGGTAACGATACCAGTACGTAAAGCAAATTGGCTACCACCAATTTCCAAAATTTCCGCCCGTACAACTCCCAAAACAGAAAAAAGCGTTTTTTCTGCGGTTGGTTTTTGGAAACCCCCGGTCCCGGTTGGCTTTGGTCGAACATCTTAAAAAATCCCGCCATAGTAACACTCCTTTTTCCCTACGTCCTACAACCAGCCGGCACACAACAATCGCATACCGACGTCCAGCGCACCTGCGCCAAGCAATAACAACAGCAATAATAAAAAGCGTACAATATACAACCGAAAATCTTGCCACAAACCGCCGCAATGAGCCGAGCGCGGTAACAGTTGCACCGTAAACCGCAGTGACATTCGCAAACATTCCGAAGCGCCCATCAGTAACGCCACGCCCTCCATAGCAGAATGGGGCAACAACACAACTGCGGCCACCGCTACACCCGCAAACCCCGCACTGTAACAGTTGGCCAGTGTCATACCCAACCCCATGCCCCAAAACAAGGGAACAACCAACCCCAGCGGTGCGCCGCAAGCCGACAGCCCCGCAACAAACACTACCGACAGCAGCAACAGCAAATGAAAACAAGAAGAAACCCACGCGCTTAACGCACCAACAAAACCACCGGCGGGCGGCTGAATACTCAGCCACGCCGCCCACGGTGCTGCACTGCCGCCGGCACGTTGCACAGCCATACCCAGCACACACCCCAGCACCGGTAACAACAAAAAGGCAAGCACCCGCCGATTGTCTGTTACAAATCGTCCCACACGGTTTGTCCGATTCCGTCTCATTCATCATTCCTCCGTTTCACACACTGCACTATATGCCGTGTGTCAAACGGATATGCCAAAACCGGGGCAGATACTTCCGCTCCGGTTTGCCAGTTACCGATGTTTTACATTTACGCCAACAATGCCGCCCAGTGCGCCGCAAGCAACCGTAAGCGCCAATTTCAGAAACAACAGAGACCCCGTTGTCTCCTCCGCCACGGTAAAACCCGCAATGGCTACCACCAAAAACAACAGCAGCCCGCAACCCGCACCGACAAGCAACCCGCGCTCGCGGGAGAGGCGCGCTGCGGTAAAGCCACCCACCAAAGCGGAGACAGCCATAGCCACCAGCGCCAACGGCGTTACCGCCGCAGTCGGTACTGCCACGGATGCCATAACGGCTGCCGCCAACAACAGCAGTAGCAAACACACCAGCACACCGACACCGGCACCAATACCCATCGGGCGCAACACGCGCAAAGCAACCGGTAATTCCTCTTTTCGCATTTTCACAACAGTTCCCTCCGCATCCCCTTATGATTACATCATCAGCGTATGCGAAGTCAGAAACTTTTAGTACCGAAGCGCGACGATTTAGATATCGTCATCATCGTCATCGTCGTCAATATCCTCCAGCGGAGCATCGTGTACGGTTTCGTTGCTCTGGATTGCCCATTTTTTAATGGTCATCTTGCTGCGGTCCGCGCCGGTCTCAATCACCAGCGAATCCTCTTTAATGCTGACCACACGACCGCAAATGCCGCCAATCGTGGTAATTTCATCGCCCACACGCAAATCTTCGCGCATTTTTTGCTCTTCCTTTTGCTTTTTGCGTTGCGGACGAATCATCAGGAAATACATCACCAAAATAATGCCGCCCCACATCAGCAGCATACCAATCAAACTACCGGTACCGCCTGTAGCCGTGCCCGTGTTCGCGGTGGTGGTTGCCGTGGCAACCAAAGACATAAATTGTACCATAATTCACTACACCTCCAAAGTAATCCTCATCATTATACCGAATTTTCGGCGAATGTGCAAGTCCTAATACAAAAAACCAAAAAAAGTTTACAATT
>JAZRRV010000043.1:0-7215 GCA_045651085.1 Acutalibacteraceae bacterium | reverse complement strand
TCGGGAGGGAAACGGGTCTGAACCTTGGTATTAACACCACTTGCTAATTCTTCGTCAATAATATCGTGGATAAAGTTGCCACCCATTTCGGTGGTGTTAATGCGTTCTTCCGACATACGGATTACCTCCCCAAAGTTTTTGCTGCGGCAGCCAGTCGCGCACGCACTTCCTCGGTGCCGAGTAAGCTCATAATGCCGCACAAATCCGGTGTGTTGCGACGCCCCGTGACCGCCACACGAATGACGGTACTTACATCGCCCACGTGGCCTTTGTAGGCCTCCGGCTGCTTTTTGTATTCCTTAATTTCGGGACAAAATCCCAGCGAGGGACACAGTGCCTTGACGGTATCGAACCAGGCCTGCTTGTCTTGCGTGGGGTCATACACGGTGGGATACGCCTCCAAAATGGCAAGAATATCCTTGCTTTCCAGTTGCTCCGGCCACGGATACACCGTGGGGCGCCGGAAAAAGTATTCACAGTAGGCGGGCACTTCATTCCACCGAGACAAATCTTTACGCGGTTTGGGTCCGCCGCGGTCAATGGCAAAAATGCCGCGGGTAAAAGCCGGGTCGGCCGCTAACTGTTCGTACAAGGCCGGGTCTTGCGCTTTCGCCCACGCCAGCACCGCCTCCGCTACTTGGTCGGCGTCCATACCGGCAATGATATTTTTACTTACGTCGTTGAGTTTATCCAAGTCAAACAACGCACCGGACACGCTCATTTTTTTAAGATTAAACGGGAATGCACTGCGCGGCTTGTCCGGATTGTGGCGACGCCATTCCTCGTAATCGCTGTTGGCTATGGTGAGCAGGTATTCCTGCACGCTGTCGGCAGGATACCCTTGTTCTGCGTAAAAATGCACGGCAGCTTCGGGGTCTTTACGCTTGGATAACTTGCGTTTGCCGCCGTTATCCTCCTTCATAATGGGGCTGACGTGCGCGTACTTGGGCGGCTTAAAGCCCAACAGGCGGAACAGTTGCAGATGAATCGGTACCGAGGCAATCCATTCATCGCCGCGAATCACGTGCGTGGTGTGCATTAAATGGTCATCCACCGCGTGCGCGAAGTGATACGTGGGGATACCGTCCGTCTTGAGCAGTACAATATCTTGGTCGTTTTCCGGCATTTCAATGGTGCCTTTAATAACGTCGTCAAATTTTATGCGGCGGGATTCATCGCCAGGGGAACGCAAACGCAACACGTACGGAGCGCCGGCGCGCACCTTCCCAATGGCTTGTTCGGGCGTGAGTGCGCGGCAGGCGGCATAGGTGCCGTAATATCCGGTGCGTTGTTTTTGCGCTTCTTGGCCGGCACGTACGGTTTCCAGTTCCTCTGCCGTGCAAAAGCAGGGGTACGCCAACCCTTGCAGTACCAGCGATTTAGCGTAAATATGGTACAAATGGGCGCGGTCGCTTTGGCGATAGGGGCCGTAGTCACCGGTTTCGCGGTCGGGGGCTTCGTACCCTTCGTCAATTACCAAGCCGTACTGGCGCAGACCGGATAAAATATCCGCCGCACCGCCATCCACCTCACGCTTTTTATCGGTGTCTTCCAGGCGGAAGTAAAATACGCCGTTGGTAGCACGCGCGGTTAAATAGTTCACCGTGGCGGTGAACAACACGCCTAAGTGCAAATACCCCGTGGGGGAGGGCGCAATGCGCACCACCCGCGCACCCTCTGCCAGTTGGCGGGGCGGGAAACGGCGTTCACAATCCTCCGGTGTGTCGTGTACGTTGGGGAACAACACATCGGCTAATTCTTGCAGGGAACTCATGGGAATCCTCCTATATTTCAGACATATACAAATATATTACAATTTTTGGTTGAAAAAGTCAATGTGAGTATGGTATTATAAGAAAAAGATTTTGTATTCTAAGGATGATTTTTATGTCGGAAATGACCAATACTGTCGAAACACCTCGTTTGCCGCGCGCGTTAAGTTGTATTCAACCCACCGGCACGCCCACATTGGGCAACTATCTGGGCGCTTTGCGCAACTGGGTGGCTATGCAAGAATCGTTTGATTGCTTTTTTGCCGTGGCGGATTTGCACGCCATTACCGTGCATCAAGAACCCGCCAAATTGCGCCAGCAAACGCGGGAAATGTTCGCGTTGTTGTTGGCGATTGGGTTGGACCCGCAAAAATCGTTACTCTTTGTGCAATCGCAAGTGCCGGAACACGCGCAACTGTCGTGGTTGCTTTCGTGCCATACGCAGTTTGGGGAACTGTCACGGATGACCCAGTTTAAGGACAAATCCGCCAAGCAGGGCGGCAACCCTACTGCCGGATTGTTCACTTATCCGGTGTTAATGGCGGCGGATATTTTGCTGTATCAGCCGCAATACGTGCCGGTGGGTGAGGACCAAAAGCAACACTGCGAATTAACCAGAGACATTGCGTTGCGGTTTAACAATCTGCACCCCGGCACGTTTACCGTACCGGAACCGTATATTATGAAAACGGGTGCTCGCGTGCGCTCGTTGCAGGAGCCGACCAAGAAAATGTCTAAGTCGGACAGCAACCAAAATGCGTTTATTTCGTTAAAAGACGATGCGGACACCATTTTGCGCAAGTTCCGCCGTGCCGTCACGGACAGTGAGGCGAAAGTACGGTACGCTCCCGGCAAAGACGGAATTAACAATTTAATGGAAATTTATTCCGCCGTTACCGGCAAGGATATGGCGGCCATTGAGCAAGAATTTGACGGCCGTGGGTACGGAGACTTCAAAACCGCGGTGGGCGAGGCGGTGGCCTGTGAATTAAAACCCATTCAGGAACGTTTTGCCCTGTTAATGCAAGACAAAGCACAGTTAGACACGCTCATGAAACAAGGGGCGGAAAACGCCTCTCGCGTGGCGGGGCGCACCTTGGGTAAGGCAATGAAAAAGCTGGGTTTTGTTCAAGTGTAATCGTGGTTGCGGATTGCGGTAAAAGGAGCGAATACGATGTATTCATTTTTTGCGATACTGTCGCGTATGAAAAATATCAACCGCTGGGCGCTGATGCGCAACACCTCCACCGAAAACGTGTGCGAACATTCGCACGACGTGGCGGTGCTTGCCCACGCATTGGCGCTACTGCACAACCGCCGTTTTGACGGGCAGGTGGACGTTAACCGTTGCGTGTTGATGGCGCTGTACCACGATGCGCCGGAAATTTTAACGGGGGATATGCCCACACCGGTAAAATACGATAACCCCGCTATTCAGGCGGCGTACCGTCAGGTGGAGGAGATAGCGGCCAACAAACTGCTTTCCAAACTGCCGCCGGATTTGGAGGCGGATTACCGCGAACTGCTGCTGCCGGAAACGGCAACGACCGAAGAACAGCGGTTGGTAAAAGCGGCGGATAAATTGGCAGCACTCATTAAATGCGTGGAGGAATTAAAGCAAGGGAACCGCGAATTTGCACAAGCACGTGCGGCTACCGAGCGCGCCATCCGCGCTATGCAATTACCGGCGGCGGATTGCTTTTTGGAGGAATTTTTACCGGCATACGAACTCACACTGGACGAATTATAAGCCAACAACAAAGCCGAGGCGAAATGCCTCGGCTTTGTTAATTTAACGCTTGCTCGCCGTTGCGAGAAAACAGTGCGGACACACATTCGTTTAACCGACGGTGTTGTGGTAAAGTCAACGATGGGTCGGCGGTGTGCAGTGCCCGTGCAGCCGTTTGTGCCTCATGCAACAAGGACATATCGCTCAGTAAATCGGCGATTTTCAGTTCCGGTAAACCGTGTTGGCGGTTACCGAAAAAGTCACCCGGTCCACGCAACTGTAAATCCGCATCCGCAATTTTGAAGCCGTCCGTCGTTTCGCACATTACCTGTAAGCGGCGCACGGCTTCCTCGTTTTGGGCATCAGAAATGAGAATACAGGAGGAGGCGTGCTTGCCGCGTCCTACCCGTCCGCGCAGTTGGTGCAACTGTGCCAGACCGAATCGCTCGGCATTTTCTATGACCATCAGTACTGCGTTGGGAACGTCCATTCCCACCTCCACCACCGTTGTGGAAACCAGCAACGACAGTTCTCCGGCGGCAAATGCGTGCATCACGCTGTCTTTGTCGCGGGCTTTCATTTTGCCGTGCAGCAAGCCCACGCGGTAACCGCGAAACGGCCCGTCCGCCAGTTGTTTAACGTACGCCTCTGCGGCCACCAAATCGGTTTCGCCCTCCTCCACCAGCGGGCACACGACGTACGCTTGACGCCCTTCGTCCAAAAATTTGCGAACGTACCCGTAGGCGCGGTCGCGTTTGTCGGTTCCCACGGCATAGGTGCTAACGGGGGTACGACCCGGCGGGAGTTCGTCCAGCACCGATACATCCAAGTCGCCGTATACCATCAGCGCCAATGTGCGCGGAATGGGGGTGGCGGACATAACCAGCAGGTGCGGATGTGCTCCTTTGGCGGCCAGTGCCGCACGCTGGCGCACGCCAAATCGGTGTTGTTCATCGGTAATTACCAAGCCCAAAGCCGCAAAACGTACCGATTCTGATAACACGGCGTGCGTGCCTACCAGCAGTTGGCACGCACCGTTTTCTACCTGCTCCAGCACCTCGCGCTTTTGTGCTTTGGTGAGCGAGCCGGTAAGCAATCCCACGTGCACATTGGGTTTGTCCGCAAACAGCCGACGGAATGACTCTTGATGCTGACGCGCCAAAATTTCCGTGGGTGCCATAACCACGCACTGCCAGCCGTTGCGAATCGCCGTATATGCCACACACGCCGCCACGGCCGTTTTGCCGCTTCCCACGTCGCCTTGCAATAACCGATTCATAGGAACGGGGCGGCGCATATCCTCTACACAGTCGTGTACGGCGCGGGATTGCGCGCCGGTAAGTGTAAACGGCAGTGCCGAGCAAAAATCACGCGTGTAATCGTTGTGGATACACACGGCGGTTTGTGCTTGCGTGCGCCCTTTCATTCCCAACAATCCCAGTTGTAACAACAATAATTCTTCAAACACCAAACGGTGCCGCGCCGTTTCCAACGCTTCGCGGTCGGTGGGGAAGTGGATGTTGCCCAGCGCATACCGCCGCGTGCATAACCGATGCGTTTGGCGCAGAGAGGGGGGTAAGGGGTCATTGTCCAGCGCCGCGTCCAGTTCCAACAGAGCCGCGGCGGTGATTTTTTCCAAATAGCGCGAAGTAAGCCCTGCGGTGAGCGGGTAAATGGGGCGGATACGCGCCCCCGTTTCTGCGGGTTCTATCAGCGGGGACGTCATTTCCGGCGAGCGACCACCGGTGAGGGTGCCGAAAAAGAGGTATTCTTGCCCCACTTTGATTTTTTGCGCCGCATACGGATTGTTGAACAACGTAATACGTAAGGTGGCAGTGGTATCTGCCGCGGTAAAGGTGAACAGTGACAACCCCTTACGAACGCGGCGTTCCACCGGCGCCGACAACGCCGTGGCGCGTACGCAACACACTTCCCCGCGCGGGGCTTGTGCAATCGGCAAGACGGTGGACCAATCCTCATATTGCCGCGGGTAATGCGCCAACAAGTCGCCTACGGTATGAATACCCAGCTTGGCGAGCAGCGCCGCCCGCTTTTCTCCCACGCCTTTTAAGAATTGCACGGAAGTATCCGCCGTGAGCAAGAAAACCCCTCCTTTCCCGTGTGATAAAACAGCCGATAACACCGGGGGCGTTATCGGCTGAGGTTGAATGACAATTATTCAATGGAGATAAAGTAGTAATACACCGGTTGACCACCGCACAGAACGGTGATTTCCACATCGTTACCCAGTTTGGCTGCCAGCACGTTGCGAACGCCCTCGGCTTCTTCTTCGGTAACGCCTTCGCCGAACAACAGCGTGATAAAGTCCACACTTTTGCCGGACAGGCGGCGAGCCGATGCCATATTGCGTGTGAGTTTAACCACCGCGTGGTGAATATCCGTATCGGTAAACGAGAGTTTACCGTTATCCAGCGCTAAAATATCCCCTTCGTGAATGGCACGATTTTCAAAATCGCTGTCCCGCGCGGCAAAGGTAACGGAACCGGTGGAGACATTGTCCGCCGCTTTCATCATAGCGGTTAAATTGGTTTCCACTTCGGCATCCGGGTCAAATCCCAGCATAGCCGCAATACCTTGCGGAATGGTGCGGGTGGGGAGAACGTGCACCTCGCGGTCCGCCAGCGGAATGGCTTGTTCGGCGGCGAGGATGATGTTTTTATTGTTGGGCAGTACGTACACCACCTTGGCGGGGGTGGCTTCAATCGCGTTCAAAATATCATCGGTAGAAGGGTTCATTGTCTGACCGCCGGATACCACCTGCTGACACCCCAAATCGGTAAACAGGGTGTGAAGACCGTCGCCCGCTGCTACCGCCACAAAGCCGAATTCCTCCTCCGGCTCCGCACGGGCGGGTACCACGGGCTCTGCGGCTTCGGGTGTGTCTACCCAACCGGCGTTTTCGTGCTGAATACGCATATTTTCCACCTTGACGGTTTCAAACTGGCCGTATTCCACGCCCTTGGACAACGCTTTGCCGGGGTCGTTGGTATGAACGTGTACTTTAATAATATCCTCATCGTCCACCACAACAACGCAGTCGCCAATGGTTTCCAAATACGCACGCAGTTTGAGCGGGTCTTTGGTGCAGGCCTTGTCCCGCGCGACAATGAATTCCGTGCAGTAGGTGAAGGTGATGTCCGTTTCAAACGAACCCGCGGCGCTTACTTTGCGCTCCGTTGCCGAAGCGGAAACCGCCGTGTCCCCTTGCACTATGGGCTCGCCGCGGAACACGGCTTGCATAGCGCGCAGGATAATGCACAAGCCCTGACCGCCCGCATCCACCACGCCGGCTTTTTTAAGAACCGGCAACAAGTCGGGCGTGCGTTGCAACGAAGCATCCGCTTCCGCACAAATGGCTTCCCACACACATTCCACCGAAGCGTCTTGTGCGCCGGCAGCCACGCCCTTTTCCGCCGCTTCGCGCGCAACGGTAAGAATGGTGCCTTCCGTGGGCTTCATAACCGCTTTGTAGGCGGCTTCCACACCCAGTTTGAGCGCGGCGGCCAAGTCGGCACCGTTGGCTTCCGTTTTGCCTTTTAGCCCCTTGGAAAAGCCACGGAACAACAGCGATAAAATAACACCGGAGTTACCGCGCGCGCCACGCAACAGCGAGGAGGAGGCGGTGTCCGCCGTTTCGCTGACGGTGGGGTTTTGCAAACGGGCGAGTTCCCGCGCGGCGGCGGAAATCGTCAT
>JAZRRV010000042.1:0-6230 GCA_045651085.1 Acutalibacteraceae bacterium | reverse complement strand
TTGGTGGTGTTTTGTGCTTCGTCCAAAATAACAAACGAATCGTCCAGTGTACGCCCGCGCATATAGGCGAGCGGTGCCACTTCAATGTTACCGCGTTCCAAATATTTTTGGTAGGTTTCGGTTCCCAGCATATCAAACAACGCGTCGTACAACGGGCGAAGGTACGGGTCTACTTTGGATTGCAAGTCCCCCGGCAAAAAGCCCAACTTTTCGCCCGCTTCCACTGCGGGGCGGGTGAGGATAATGCGGTTGACTTGTTTGGAACGAAACGCCTCCACCGCCATGGCTACCGCCAAATACGTTTTGCCCGTGCCCGCAGGGCCGATGCCCAGCACAACAGTGTTTTTACGAATGGCATCCGCATACGCCTTTTGACCCAGTGTTTTTGGCTTTACCGGACGCCCTTTGGCGGTAATACAAATGCTGTCCCCCGAAAGGGTAGGCACCTCTTGCTCAGCGCCTTCGTTCACCAGCATCATAACATACCGCACGTTTTGCTCGTTTAATTGCTCGCCGCGGCTGATGAGTTGAAGAAGCCCCTGAATGGTGCGCACCGCGCGCATCACTTCCTCCGGTTCACCGGAAACCTTAATTTCACTGTCGCGGCTGAGAACGCTAACCCCGTATTGTTGCTCAATCAAGTGAATATTTTCATCAAAATTCCCAAACAGGGCAACCACTTGTTCCATACGGTCAACGCTGATGAGTTGCTCCACACCGCCGCCTCCTTTGCTTTTCATTAGTATATCACAAAAAGCAGGCATTGTCACTAGCAAAAGTCACAAAAATTCAACCCAAACAGATGAGAATTAGACGATTGGCACCGGCGTGGCCAGTTCTTGCGTGCCGGTGTATACCACGGTCAGTGTGACAGCATCGGCGGTGATTTGGGTGTGCGGCTTGCGGGTTTCCACGGTTAGTGTATCCCGCAAAGTTTGTTCCTGTTTTGCCAAGCGTTCCTCCGCCAGCGCTAACGCTTCTTGCGGGGTACGGGTGAGCGGTTGGTCTGCAAAATACGTGTGGTGTACAAGTGTAAGCCCCAACGGCAAGCGCACGCCGCCCGCACATACGGGGAGGTGCTCCGTGGTGGTTGTGGGAGTTCCCTCCAGTGCCGTGCTCGCATACAAGGGAATGTTCCACCCAAATAATGATAACGTGGGGCGGGTGAGCGTGCGCTCTGCATACCGAACGGTGTCTTTCAGCGGCACAGTGACGGTGAGGGTGTGGCTGGTGCGTGCCACCACACTTCCCGCCGCCCGTTTTAGCTGCGGGCCGACCTTGCTTTCCATAACGCCGCTGATAAGCAATGTCCCGCGGGAAACCGCATCTCCCGCTTTTACCACGGCTTGACCGGCTGTGGTGTTAACGTGCAGAACAATTCCGTCGCACACGGCGACTAAATTGGCGGGGGTGGTTTCTTCCAACGGTTCAACGGGGGTGTGTTCGCGCACTTCCACAGTGGCAATACTGCCGCTTTGGTTCACGGTGAGCCACGAAAGTTGCGGCAGTTGTTGCAGGGCGGTAAGTTGCACGTCCGGCAGGGAAACACGGTTGAAATCGGCTCCCTCGTGCACGCCGAGCGGGGTTAGCGCGGCGCGAATTTCATTTTCGGAAACGGTGTGGTTGCCGGTAACCGTGACCACCCAAACACGGGAGGACAACGCGCTTAAACAAAGGGCGAACAGCAACAAACCGACAGGCACCCCCGCGCGGAAATGATGCCTGCGCATGGCAAACGGCAATCCGTACCGTTTTCGCACCCGCATACGCACGCCGGATGCGCGGGCGGCGGGACGTAACAAACGGTAAGCCACCGCCGGCGCACGGCACCACAGCGAGGCGCCCACAACACGCACGTCCCATAACGGCAGATTGGCGTTTGCGGCGGCGTTGATAAATTTTTCCGGATAGCCGCCCTCGCACTCCACAAGAACCGAACCGGTAATATACGATAACAGCGACATACTCTCACTCCAAAAATTCAACCGACAACAGAAGGCCGGTAATAACGGCGCAGGCAGGATTAAGGCAATTCATACACAAATCACGTCCTAACAATCGCACTACACCGGCGGTGGTGCGCAAGCGGATGCGGTCTTCGTCGTATTCCAAAATGCAGCGGCATCCCTCTATTATCACCCGTCGATTACCGGCAAATTCCATACGCGGTGCTTCGGTGAGCACGCCGGTGGGTAAATCCAACGTTTGCTCAATGCGGCGCGACAGTGCGGCACGTTTTTCGGATGGTTTCATAACGCATCACCCCTTCGTGTCATCTTATGTGTGCGATGCCGGAATAATGCGGCGGCGGCGCGCCATAAAATGGAGCAGGAGGGGATGACGGTGAGAGGATACACAGCACACCGCCTGCGCATGGCGGCGTTGGCGGGGAGTATATTGTTGGCGGCAACGGCATTGTTATGGCGGCCGCAAGCGGTGGCAGGCGGTATTAGCCGAGGGTTGGCCGTGTGTGCGCAGGTGCTGATTCCTTCGTTGTTTCCGTTTTTGGTGTTAAGTGGCTTCGTTATTCGTTCAGGCGTGGCGGCCGCCGTGGGGCGGCGACTGGAAGGGGTTACCCGCCGCGTGTTTGGGTTGCCGGGGTGTTGTGCGGCGGGGTTGCTTATCGGTGCGGTGGGTGGGTACCTCGCCGGCGGTGGGGCGGGGGGCGATTTGGTGCGCAGTGGGCAACTGGACCGTGACGAAGCGCGGGGAATGTTGCGCTGTTGTGTAAACGGCGGGCCCGGATTTGTGGTGAGCGCGGTGGGCGTAGGGATGACGGGCAGTGCCGCCTTTGGATGGATGCTGTTTGCGGCGCACTTGCTGGCTGCGTTTATACTGGGAGTGGCCGGTGCGCCGCGCGGCAGTCGTCGTCGCACGGTGGTGCGTACACGGCGCCCGGCAGTGGAGTTGCCGATAACCGCGGCGTTGGTGGAGTCGGTGACGGGGGCGTGTGAAACGTTGCTGTTTATGTGTGGATTTGTGTCGTTGTTTGCGGCGATAACCGCGCTTATCGAAGTTTCCGGAATTATTGGTTGGCTGGCGGGGGGGTATCCTCCGGCAGAAAAACTGGTAGGGGCGCTGGTGGCGTGTGTGTTGGAGGTAAGCGGCGGTTGTACCGCCGCGGCTTCGCTGGGCGGCAACGCGCCTTTGCTTTTGGGGTTTGCCGTGGGGTTTGCAGGGCTTTCGGTACATTGTCAGTTGGCGGCATCGTTGCGGGGGTTGGGGGTGCTGGGAGCCGATTTTTTTGCGGCACGTGTGGCACAGGGAGCACTTACGGCGGTGCTTGCGTGTGTGCTATACCGCTATATCCCCTTACCAGAGGCCGTGTGGGGCACGTGGCAAACGCCCGTTGTGCAAGCGGCATCCGGCTCGGCGGCGGTATCCGCCGCACTGTTGGTACTGTGCGGCGTGTGGCTTCTCACGGTGGGCGAAAAAAGTGGGAACGGTGTGAAAAGAGCACCCCATCGCCTTGACAAGGCGGGTAAAATACAGTAACATAAGAAAAGGAATTGAGTATAAAAGGAGAGGTTACTATCAACCAGTTAGCGTGCCCCAAAGCGGGCGAACAAGTAGCGGTATTTCACACCAACCACGGTGACATTGCGGTGCGGCTGTTTCCGGAATATGCTCCCAAAGCGGTGGAGAATTTTGTAACCCACGCGCAAAACGGGTATTATGACGGGCAAATTTTTCACCGCGTTATCAATCAGTTTATGATTCAGGGCGGCGACCCTACCGGTACCGGTTGCGGCGGCGAGAGTATTTGGGGACACGCGTTTGGTGACGAGTTCACGCCCGAACTGCACAACTTGCGCGGCGCACTCTCCATGGCAAACGCCGGCCCCGGCACCAACGGCAGTCAGTTCTTCATTGTGCAGGCGCAGCAGGTGCCGGATTCGTTGTTAGGGCAGATGAAGGAGTTGCGTGACTACTTCCCCGAAGAGGCGGAAACCGCGTACCGCGAACGTGGCGGTACACCGCATTTGGACTATCGCCACACCGTGTTCGGCCAAGTGTATGACGGTATGGACGTGGTGGATGCCATTGCGGCGGTGGCTACCGGCGCGCAAGACCGCCCGTGCGAGGACGTGGTCATTCACACCATTGAAGTGAAGGAGTATGCAGAATGAAGCGAGTAGTGGCGGCTGCGTTGGCGGTGTTACTGTGTATTAGTTTTGCCGGATGCAGTAAAAAAACCCAAACGCCGGAAAACGGCATTACCACCGCGTATGCGGACAAAACCGTTGGGTTCCAGTTGGACAAGCCGGCCGTAGGCGAAAAAATTGCTATACTGCACACAAGCAAGGGCGATATTTCGCTGCGGTTTTTCCCGGAGGCGGCACCCAAAGCCGTGCAGAATTTTCTCACCCACGCGCAAAACGGGTATTATAACGGTTTAACGTTTCACCGCGTGATTGAAGACTTTATGATTCAAGGCGGCGACCCTAAAGGCAACGGAACCGGCGGGGAAAGTATCTTTGGCGCAGATTTTGAGGACGAATTTGATACCAAACTGCTGAATTTGCGTGGTTCAATTTCTATGGCAAACGGCGGGCCAAATACCAACAGCAGCCAGTTTTTCATTAATCAAGGCGACGCCGAGGCCTTTGGCAAGCGGGAAGATTACAGTCCCGCGGCGATGGAAAAGTTGGCCAAGGAAAATTACGCCGCACTGATTGAAACTTACGGCGAAGCTACGGTGAAGATGTATTACAGCAGTTGGAAAGACATTGTACCCCAAGAGACGTACGTTTACGACTGGGTGCCCAACGAGGTGTGGAAATTGTACGAGAAGCACGGCGGCAACCTGTCGCTGGACGGGGCGTTCCGCCGCAGCGGCGGGCACACGGTGTTTGGGCAGGTGTTTGACGGTATGGACGTGGTGGATGCCATTGCCGCGGTGGAGACTGACAGCAACGACAAACCCACAACCGATGTGATAATTACGGGCATTACCGTGACAACTTACGCGGGATAAATACAAAAACAAACCCGGCTCGGCGTGTGTACGCCGAGCCGGTTTTTATCGTCAAATTATTTCAGGAGCGCTTCTACCGCATCTGCGGCGGGGGCAATCTCGTCGCACACCACGCGTTCAATTTCGCCGGTGTCGCACAAGCGGGAGACGGTAGCGTCAATCGGCAGTTTGGCAAGCAACGGGATGTTCATACGGCGGGCGGCTTCGTCCAAGCCGTTTTCGTCACCAAACAAGGCGATGCGCTTGTTACAGTCGGGGCAGGTGAGGTAACTCATATTTTCCACCAGCCCAACCACGGGAATGTTTAACATATCCGCCATCGTCTTGGCTTTGCCCACCACCATTTGCACCAACGATTGGGGAGTAGATACCACGACCGTAGCATCCACCGGCAACGATTGGTACACCGTGAGCGGCACGTCGCCCGTGCCGGGGGGCATATCAATAAACAATACGTCCAAATCGCCCCATACCACGTCGCTCCAGAACTGGGTAACGGCACCCGCCAACACCGGACCGCGCCACACCACGGGCTGGGTTTCGTCTTCCAACAACAGGTTAATGGACATCAATTTAATGCCCATATGGGTCTCGGCAGGCAAGATGCCGATTTCCGAGCCCTGCGCTTTTTGCGTGATGCCAAATGCGCGGGGAATGGAGGGGCCGGTAATATCCGCATCCAGCACGCCCACTTTGTAGCCGCGACGTGCCAGCATAACCGCAAGCAGGCAGGTGACGGAGGATTTACCCACGCCGCCCTTACCGCTGCTTACGGCGACGACTTTTTTAATACTGCTGAATTCGTTTGTTTTTGCGCGCAGGTCTTGCTGTTGGCGTTCGCCGCAGTTTTGCGAGCAAGAACTGCAATCGTGAGTACATTCGCTCATAAAAATCCTCCTATCATCGTGTCAAACACTAACGGATATTGTAGCACTCGGCCGCCGAAAAATCAAGTGCCAATGCAACAAGAGGAACCACCTGCCGTTTTGGGCATACACTGAAAAAGAAATCACGGTGGGGAGGGTTCAATATGGCAATATTTCAAGCGCCGGTACGGTTCTTTTTAGGGGCAAATACGCCGCAGGGCTTTGTGGGGTATGCACACGAATTGTACAACGCCGAGGACGGCTGGCAGGCCTATTTAATTAAAAGCGGACCGGGGACGGGCAAATCCTCGTTAATGCGCCGCTTATATGAACAGATGAGCGCTCGGGGTATAGAAGCCGAGGTAATTTGTTGTTCCTCCGACCCG
>JAZRRV010000041.1:0-9615 GCA_045651085.1 Acutalibacteraceae bacterium | reverse complement strand
CGGTGCGCGGTGCCGAGTGCCGCTGTATAACCAAATTAACCGAAACGGTAAGCGAGTTGCTTGCACACCACGACGTGAATACCTTACTCATTGAAAACACGCAAACCACCGTGGCCCAAGCCGCGCGATTGCGAGCGGCACTTTGGGCCGTCACGGTGGATGATGGGTGCGCATTGGACGAGCAACTTTGCGCTATGCGTGCGGTGAAAAGCGCGGCGGAAATTGCTGAAATTGAGCGGGCGCAAACCATTACGGAGGCGGGGTTTTCTCACATTTTATCCTACGTTCGCGAAGGTGTAACTGAACGCGAGATAGCGTTGGAATTGGAACGGTTTATGCGCCTTCACGGTGCTCAGCGGATGGCGTTTGATGTGATTGCAGTTTCCGGCGTAAACGGTGCGCAACCGCACGGAATCCCATCGGATAAACCGCTGTGCCGCGGCGAGTTTCTTACGCTGGATTTCGGCGCCGTGGTAAACGGATACCACGCGGATATGACGCGTACCGTGGCGTTGGGCGCGGTAAGTGATGAACAGCGCACCGTGTACCAAACCGTGCTAGCAGCACAAGAAGCGGCGCTCGCCACCTTGCAAGCGGGGCTACCCTGTACCGAAGGTGATGCCGCGGCGCGCCGCGTGATTGAGCAGGCGGGCTACGGTGATTGCTTTGGTCACGGCACGGGGCACGGCGTGGGCGTGGAAATTCACGAATCCCCGCGGTTATCCTCCCGTGCGGGGGAAGCGCGTTTGCAGGCAGGCAACGTCGTAACGGTGGAGCCCGGCATTTATGTGGCAGGGAAGTTGGGCGTGCGTATTGAGGATATGGTGCTGGTTACCGATACCGGCATACGCAACTTAACCCACGCGCCCAAAGAGTTGCTTTGCTTGTAATATGAACCCGTATTCCCGCATACAGTGTACCAAAATGAGTGGACGGGATGTGGGGATATGTTTGTATTTTCCGTAAAAGCCGGTCGCAAACAAGTGTTGGCGGCGGCGGTCGGTGCGGTAGCGGTAACGGTCGCGTTGGTGTGTGCGGTGGCTATACCATCACCTCACGCGGCAACCAATACGCGGGCGGTGAGTTTAACCGTACGTTCTGCGGAGGAACGGTTGCAGTTGTTGCGCGATTTGGGGCACGAGATTCAGCCGAACACCGAACAGGTGGAGGAAATTCGCCTGCCGGACGAACCGGACGAGGCGCTTCGGGCGTACGACGCGTTACAAACACCGGCCGGCTTGGGGCTTATGGATTATGCGGGGAAACGAGTAAAATGTTATACGTATACCGTCACCAATGCTGAGGCGGAGGGCACGGTGTTGGCACGTATGTACGTGTATCGTAACCGCGTGATAGCGGGGGACGTTTCCTCTGCCGCGCCGGATGGGTTTGAGCAACCGCTAATAACCGTGTCATAACGGCACGATAGGAGTAAAAAACAATGATGCAGCGATTGGATAAGGTAATTGCCTCGCAAGGCACGCGAAGCCGCAGTGAAACGGTGCGGCTGGTGCGGTCGGGACAAGTGACGGTGGACGGAGAAATCTGCCGTGACCCCGCGCGCAAGGTGGATGCCGATGCGTGCTGCATTGCGGTAGCGGGTGAGGAACTGGGCTATCGACGATTTTTATACGTAATGTTAAACAAACCGGCGGGGGTGCTGTGCGTCTCGCGTGACCCTAAAGTGCCCACGGTGGTGGACTTATTGCCCCCTGCGCTGCGGCGCAAGGGGCTGTTTCCCGCCGGGCGGCTGGACAAGGATTCCGTAGGGCTGGTATTGCTTACCGACGACGGCGCCTTTGCGCACCGGTTGCTGGCGCCCAAGCAGGATATTGTTAAACGGTATTTGGTGCGGTTGGACGGCCCAATCACGGAGGAACACTGCCGCCTTTTTGCAGGAGAGATTGTGTTGGCGGACGGAACGCGTTGCCGTCCGGCGACCGTACACGTGGTGGAGGACGGCGAGCAACCGTTGGTGGAAATCGGCATTACCGAAGGGCGATACCACCAAATCAAGCGGATGTTCGGTACGGTACAGCGCGGGGTGTTGTGGCTTAAGCGTATCGCGATGGGTCCGCTGGTGCTGGATGCCACGCTTTCGGAGGGGGAGAGCCGTTTGCTGACCGACGACGAAATACAAGAATTGGTTAAATCGGCAAATTTTGTTCAACACCGACAGAATTTTCAGAAAAACTTTGTGTAATATGGCAGTGGTAAAACCCAAAATTTTCTGATACAATATTAGGGTCAAGATTTATGTGTTGTTGGCATTGTATAGGAATCCAATATGTGAATATGGAGGTTATAAAATGGCAAGTTTATCTTTGAAAAACATCTACAAAAAGTATCCCGGCGGTGTGGTTGCCGTATCCGATTTCAACCTGGAAATTAAGGACCAAGAATTTATCATTCTGGTTGGCCCTTCCGGTTGCGGTAAATCCACCACCCTGCGTATGATCGCCGGCTTGGAAGAAATCACCAGCGGCGAACTGTACATTGGCGACCGTTTGGTCAACGACATTGCCCCCAAAGACCGCGACATCGCGATGGTGTTCCAGAACTATGCGTTGTATCCGCACATGACTGTGTTCGAGAATATGGCTTTCGGTTTGAAACTGCGCAAAACCCCGAAAGATGAAATCAAGCGCCGCGTGGAAGAAGCCGCCCGCGTGTTGGATATTGCTCACCTGCTCGACAGAAAGCCGAAGGCGTTGTCCGGCGGTCAGCGTCAGCGTGTGGCGTTGGGTCGTGCCATTGTGCGTGAGCCGAAGGTCTTCTTGCTGGACGAACCGCTGTCCAACTTGGACGCTAAGTTGCGTGCACAAATGAGAACCGAGATTTCCAAGTTGCACCAAAAACTCGGCACCACGTTTATTTACGTTACTCACGACCAGACCGAAGCTATGACGATGGGCGACCGCATTGTGGTTATGAAAGACGGTCTGATTCAACAAGTGGACAGCCCGAACAATTTGTACCTCAATCCGTGCAATATGTTCGTAGCCGGCTTTATCGGCAGCCCGCAAATGAACTTTGTGGATGCAGTCATCGGCAAAGAGGGCGACACTTACTATTGCGAATTTGGTTCGGAAGATACCAAGACCCGCAAAGGCGTTAAGTATCGCATTCCGTTGCCGGAATCCAAGAACAAGGACGGCGCTTTGGAAAACTACGTGGGCAAAGAAGTCGTGATGGGCATCCGTCCGGAGGATGTACACGACGAGCCCCGTTTCTTGGAAGCATTCCCGGATTGCCGTATGCGTGCTAAGGTAGAAGTTACCGAACTGATGGGTGCCGAAATCTTCCTGTACGTCAACGTGGAAGGCAGCAACCTGACGGCGCGTGTTGACCCGACCTCTCCCGCTCGCCCGGGCGATGAGATTGATATGGTCATCGACAACACCAAGATTCACATCTTCGACAAAGAAACCGAGCAGACGGTTTGCAACTAAACATCAACCAATCACCCGCGCATCGTACGATGCGCGGGTGATTTTTTGCATACGGCGGTACGCGGGGCGGTATTGCCTTGTGCTATGGTTGCACAAGGGAATAAAATATAATTTTTTGAAAATTGCGTAGTAAATTTCGCTTTTTTCCTTGAATTTTTCGTCAAAATTGTGTAATATGAATATATATGTCTTTGTAATTTTAACAGATGAGGAGAATGACTATGCCGAATCGTTTGTTTTTGGGAATCGTCAATCAAATGAAGGAGGTTATTGACCGCACCTTCGGCGTGATTGATGAAGCGCTTGCCGTGGTGGCGTGCAGTGATTTAGGGCGCATTGGCGAAACGTGTGAGGGGTTGCTGGGCGTTTCGCTCAGCACGCAGGAAACCTTAAAACAGGATGGGTATACTTACCGTTCCTTTGGTCCGCGTCCGCACGGGGATTACTATGTATTTGTGGAAGGCGAGGACGAACAAGCGGAAAAATACGCGACGATGCTCAGCATTTCGCTTTCCAATATCAAGCAGTATTATGACGAAAAGTACGACCGCGGTAACTTTGTGAAAAACATTATTTTAGATAACATTCTGCCCGGTGACATTTACTTAAAAGCGCGGGAACTGCATTTTAGCGGCGACGTGAGCCGTGTGGTGCTGCTGGTACACATTCACACCCCCACGGAGATTTCGGCGTTTGAAGTGATTCAAAATCTGTTCCCCGAAAAGAACCGCGATTTTGTAATAAATATTAACGAAACCGATATTGCCGTGGTAAAAGAACTGCGCACTAAGGTAGAGTCCAAAGATTTGGAGAAACTGGCACAGTCCATCGCCGATACGTTGGGCAGCGAATTCTACACGCAAGTAAACGTGGGTATCGGCACACCGGTGGAGGGCGTTAAGGAACTGGCGCGTTCGTTTAAGGAAGCGCAGATTGCGTTGGAAGTGGGCAAGGTGTTCGACACCGAAAAGACGATTGTCAGTTACGACCATTTGGGTATTGCCCGTTTGATTTACCAGTTGCCCACCACTTTGTGTGAGATGTTCCTGCGCGAAGTGTTTAAGAGCGGCTCGATTGACTCGCTGGACCAAGAGACGTTGTTCACCATTCAGCGGTTCTTTGAAAACAACTTAAACGTGTCGGAAACGTCGCGCCGGTTGTTTATTCACCGCAACACGCTGGTGTACCGTTTGGAAAAGACCAAGCGGCTCACGGGATTGGATTTGCGCGAGTTTGACGATGCCATTGTGTTCAAAGTGGCGCTGATGGTAAAGAAATACTTGACCGCCAATCCGGTGAAATATTAATGCTTTGGCTAAGGAATTACCAATATATGCGGGTTGTTCCGGCACCCGCGGATGTGATATAATAACCTTGAACCGGCGGCGGGGCAACGCCGCCGAAATGCCTGTCGGCATTTGAAAATCGGGGATTTTCGTTCAAGAACATTGTATCAAAAACCAGCCGCACTGCGGTGCGGCAACGGCTGACGCCGTACAAAGGCGTTCCGCCTTTGGGTTTATGATATAATAGACGTGCGGTAGCGGCAAGCAACCGTGGAAAAGGAGGCGTGCTCGGATTGATAGAATTTCGGGATGTACATAAAACCTATGAAACCGGCATTGAAGCACTTAAAGGTGTGAATATCAAAATTGACGACGGGGAATTCGTCTTTATTGTGGGCGCCTCCGGTGCCGGAAAAAGCACGTTTATGAAACTGATTACCCGCGAGGAGGTAGCTACCTCCGGCGAGGTGATTGTCAGCAATTTTAAGCTCTCGAAACTCAAAGCGCGGCAGATTCCGTATTTGCGGCGGTCAATGGGTATTGTGTTTCAAGACTTCCGGCTGATTAATACGATGACCGTGTTTGACAACGTGGCGTTTGCCATGCGCGTGGTGGGCGCTTCCCACAGAGAGATTCGGCGGCGTGTACCGTACATTCTGGGGTTGGTTGGGCTGCAGAACAAGGCCAAGAACTTCCCCGTGGAATTATCGGGTGGCGAGCAACAACGCGTTGGCTTGGCGCGAGCGTTGGTAAACAACCCTTCGCTGATTATTGCGGACGAGCCCACCGGCAACATCGACCCTGAATTGTCTTATGAAATTATGGAGTTGCTCACGGAAATTAATCGCCGCGGCACGACGATTTTGGTGGTGACGCACGAGCACGATTTGGTTAAATCGTTCAATCGTCGCGTGATTACCATCGGCGAGGGCACGGTGCTGTCCGACACCAAGGAACCGGAGGTGGAAATGCATGAGATTTAACACATTCCGTTTTTTGGTGCGTGAGGGCTTTCGCGGGTTAACCAGCAACTGGTTTATGTCTATGGCTTCCATTTTGGTGCTGGTTTCCTGTTTGCTGATTACGGGCGCTTCGTATTTGGTGTTTGAGAACATTGAACACGGGTTTGCGTGGGCGTACCAGCAAAACGTGGTGGTGGCGTATGTTGAAGAGGGAACGACGGATGAACAGTTAGCCACCATTGAACAGACGTTAAAAACGATGGACAACGTGGCCGCCGTAAACTTTGAATCCAAAGAGGAATTGCTGACACGGTATGAAGACGAACTCGGCGCACTGTTGGAGGACTTGGAAAAAGACAACCCATTACCGGACACATACGTGGTACATTTTGAAGATTTGGCGTTGTTCGATGCTACGGTAAGCCGCATTGAAGGCGTCCAAGGGATTGAATCGGTGGACTACGACAAAGCGTTGTCCGCCTCGCTTGTGAAGGTGCGCACGTTGGTAATGACCATTGGCGGCTGGGTGATTGCGCTGCTGCTTTTGGTGTCGTTGTTCATTATTTCCAACACCATTAAGTTAACGGTATACAGTCGTCGGTTGGAAATTTTCATTATGCGCTCGGTGGGCGCCACCCGATGGTTTATTCGTTTCCCCTTTATGGTGGGCGGCGTTATTTTAGGAGCTTCGGCCGGCATTGTGGCGTATGGTTTGGTTTTCGGGCTATACACGTTGGTGGGTGGAATGTTTGACTTTGGCAGTTTGTTCCAATTAATTTCGTTCACTACGGTGTGGTGGCAACTGTTAATTGGGTTTGTTGTCGGCGGCGTGTTAACGGGGTTGCTCGGCAGCGGTATTTCCATCACGCGGTATTTGAAAGAGCGAACCGAATAAAGCGCGGATTGTAATAAAAAGGAGTTATAACGATGAAACACACAAACAACAGAGCAGTTTCGCTACTCGCGTTGCTATGCGTGTTGCTGGCGTTGTTTTTATCCGTACCGGTGAGTGCGGACGAGGTGAGCGACAAGAAAAACGAGCTTGCCAATTTGCAACAGGAACAAAAAGAATTGGAAGCGGCCATTAACACGTTGGGTGACAGCGTGGAAGACCAGCAAAAAAAAGTGAACAACCTGAAAAAGCAGATAACCAATTTGGAAAATCAAATTGACGGGTATCGCTCTAAGATTACAAAACTTAACAACCAAATTGAAGCGCAGGAAGCAGAGATTGTTCAGCTGAATAACGATATTGCTGCCAAGGAGAAAGAAGTCGCGGCAGTAATTGAGAAATTAAAAAAACGCTTAAAGGCCATTGACAAAACGGGCAACTATTCCTCATTGCAATTGTTGATGAGCACTACCAGTTATGAGGATTACTTGCTCAAAACCAAAATTGTGGAATCGGTGGCGGCGCACGACCAAGCACTGTGCGACAAAGCGGAGGCCGACAAAGCCGAGATTTTGAAAAAGAAAGAACAAGTAGAAACACAAAAAGCAGAAACTGAATTGGAAAAGGCCGATTTGGAGGCCACCAAGGGTACGCTGGATGCCAGTTACGATAAATTGGATAGTGTGTATTCCAAAGAACGTAAAGAGCGAGATAAACTCGACAAGCAGATGAACACCTACGAAAAGCGGTTGGAGCAGATAAAAAAAGCGGAAGAGGAACTGGACCGCGAAATTGAGGCGTTGCTCAACGGCACACCGCCCGCCAATACCTATGGCGGCAAAATGTACTGGCCCGCACCGGGTGTGAACGGCATTTCTTCCCCGTTCGGCAACCGCGGCAGCGGCTACCACGGCGGCACCGATATTTGGGCGCGCGGCTGCTTGGGAAAAACGATTATCGCCGCGGCAGACGGTGTGGTCATTAAAGCGCAGAAAATGCACTACAGTTACGGCAACTTTGTTATGATTGACCACGGTGAAGATGCCAACGGTCGCCGTATTGTCACGTTGTATGCCCATATGCGGTATGCGCCCTCGGTGTCGGTGGGACAAACGGTGTACGGTGGGACGACCAAATTGGGCGTCATTGGCAGTACCGGCAATTCCACGGGGCCGCACTTGCATTTTGAGGTGCGGGTGAACAACCAACGCGTTGACCCGGTGGGCAACGGCTTTATCGTAAAGCCAAAATAAGAGAACCGAAAAACGGGGTGGGGAAGTGAACCGAAAAATTTCGTTGGGGGTAGTGGTTACCGTTGTTATTTTGGCGGTAGCGCTTACCATTTCGGCAACGATGATGTTGGCGATGAAGCATTTCAGTTCTCTTGTAAGCGATGTCGGCCAGCGGCAGGCAATGTACGATTATTTGGATGAAATTGATTCTGCGGCACGCGGACAGTACACCATTGATGAGGAAGTTTTGCGACTGGCGTTGGCAGAAGGTTATTTGGAGGGGTTGAATGACCCGCACGTTGCGTATTTATCCGCCGCCGAGTACAAAGAGGTGGTGAGCGAGCAGGCGGGAAACCATACGGGCTTTGGCTTGCAACTGATTGTGGATGCGGATAACCAACTGATAGTCTCCCGCGTGGAACCCAATTCGCCGGCGGCGTTGGCAGGCATAAAAGCGGGTGACGTGTTAACGGTGATGGACAACGTGCCATTGACCGGTGCTTCTCACATGGCGGTAAGCGAGCGGCTGGCGCGTGCGGAAAAATTGCGGTTGACCGTGAACCACGCCGGTGCGGATTCCACGGTGGAATTGACCGCTAACACCTATACCAACGTGAGTGTGGAAGGGCGCTTGGTGCAGGAAACGGTGGGGTATATTCGGATTCGAAGTTTTAACAGTTTAACCCCGTTGCAGTTCAAAAACGCGTATAACGATTTGACACAGCAAGGCGCTTTGTACTTTGTGTTTGACGTGCGCGGGAACGAGGGCGGCAGTTTGGAGGCCGTGCAGGAAATATTGGCTTATTTGTTGCCAAGCGGTCCGTATGCCGCGTGTGTGAAAAAGAATGAGACGGAAACGTACACCGCTTCGGATATGTACGAAATGACAGCCCCGACCGTAACGCTGGTAAATGGAAACACCACGGGCGAAGCGGAGTTTTTTGCCGGGGTGTTGCGGGATATGTCCAAAACGCGGTTAATCGGAACCAGCACGGCAGGCAAAGCGGTGGCGCAGGCGTATTTTTCGTTGGCGTCGGATAAAGCGGCGGTGAGGTTAACGGTGGGGGAACTCAAATTGATTCAGAGCGACACCACGTGGAAAGAGAGCGGATTGCTTCCCGACAAAACCGTGGATTTGGCATACGATAAATTGATGAAATTTGAATTACTCAGTGAGACGGAAGACGACCAACTGGCGGCCGCGATAGCTTGGCTGAAAAGCAACCAGTCGGTGAATTTGATGAACAACACGTCCGTTACCACGGCAACGCAAACTACGGGAACGGGAACAACCACGACTACCGTGGAATGAGCAACTTAACGACATAATGACCCCGCGAGAATGTTTTTTCTCGCGGGGTTTTGTGTTGGGGAATAAAAGCCGGAAAAAGTTTGTTTTTTGCCAAAAAAGGGTTGCTATTCCGGGCAGGAGATAGTACAATGAGCGTAACCAAACAACCGCAAGGGAGGAATAACAATGAAATCTGCACCGACACCGCCGGAGATTGCTCTAAAGCATGGCATGACACGCTTGGTATTTGAGGACGATTTCGATTCGTTGGATACCATCGATGTCAACGACACTCGCCAGCCCGGCTACAAATGGTATCTATCTAAACCCTATCGTTCCGAGCCGTCCAAACCGGAATATTTCTCGGTGGAAAACAGTGTAATTACACTGAAATCCCCCCGTGGTGCGTGGACTTTGTGCACTATGGAATGGGAATCGCAAATCGGTTATGCGTTCCACCAAGGTGTGCTCGAATTCCGTATGCGTATACCGGTTCCTTA
>JAZRRV010000040.1:0-8599 GCA_045651085.1 Acutalibacteraceae bacterium | reverse complement strand
CAAGTCGGAATGCTTATCGTTCTGTGGCACATAAAAGCTTCTTGGGCAAGCGAGGGGGCTGTGGCAAATGGGGGAGAACGTTCTTTCCCCGTTCTTTGGCGTGGCAGGATGCCAAAGTGCTGTTCACCGCACCCCGTGGAGGGTGCTTTTATTTTATCCTTTTGTAACAAGAAAGGATGTGTGAAAATGAAAAGAGTAATGAATTCAATCGTCGCCGTTGTTGTTGTCGCCTTACTTATGGTGTGCATGGTTTCTTGCAACACCGCACAAAAAACAGGGGTGTGGGAGAATGCTACCTATGGCGAGGATACGCAATTCGGTGAGGGCTCCAAAACCGTGGTAGTGGAGGTAAAAGCGGAAGAAAAAGTGGTCACTTTCACCATTAAAACCGACAAGGATACGGTGGGGGCGGCCCTGCTGGAGCATAACCTGATTGCCGGAGAGGAAAGCCAGTATGGCTTGTATATTAAATCCGTCAACGGAATCACTGCCGATTACGACGTGGACAAGCACTACTGGGCGTTTTACGTTAACGGCGAATACGCTACGGCGGGCGTGGACAGTACCCAAATAACCGAAGGCGTAACCTATCAACTTGTGTATGCTAAGTGATAAGCGTGAAAAAAGGAGCAACACTTCCCTCAAAATACGGGAAATGGTTGTTTTTGCCATGCTCGGCACGGCTATGTTTTGCTCCAAAATCATTATGGAGGTTGTGCCCAACGTTCACCTGCTCGGAACGTTGACGATGACCTATACGGTGGCGTTTCGCAAAAAGGCGCTCATACCCATTTACGTTTACGTAATGATAAACGGTCTGTTTGCGGGGTTTGCAACGTGGTGGATACCGTATCTTTATATTTGGACAATTTTGTGGGCCATAACGATGGTGTTGCCGCGCAATATGCCCAACAAGGTAAAATGTATTGTTTACCCGCTGGTGTGTGGTATTCACGGGCTTGCCTTCGGAATTCTGTATGCACCCGCACAAGCGTTGATGTTTGGGATGAATCTTAAACAAACGCTTGCTTGGATTGTGGCGGGTCTGCCTTGGGATTTCGTTCACGGTGTCGGTAATTTGTTTGCCGGTATGCTGATTGTTCCGTTAAGCGGCTTGCTGGAAAAGTTAACAAAAAAGGGATACATGGCTTAAATTAGGATGTGTTACAATCGCCGTTTCCTTAATGATTTAAGAGCAAGCAGCTTCAAAACATTCCTTTGTACAAAAATTGTCCATTTGTGCAAAGATAGGAATTTTTTTACGGTATATACTAATACTATACTCGTAAATATCACGGAAAGAAGGCCGAATGATGAAAGTTATCAAAACAAAAAACTACGACGAAATGAGCTACGAAGCCGCCAAAATCATTGCCGCGCAAGTGGTATTGCATCCGGACGGAGTGCTTGGTTTGGCTACCGGTTCCACGCCTATTGGTATGTACGCTCAGTTGGTAAAATGGTACGAGGAAGGCAAGCTGGATTTCTCGCGCGTTCGCTCCGTCAACTTGGACGAATACCGTGGGCTGGACGGCAACGACGAGCAAAGTTACCGCTGGTTTATGGACCATCATTTGTTTGACCGTGTGAATATCAACAAGGAAAACACCAACGTTCCCAACGGCAAAGCGGAAGACGGCGTTGCCGAGGGTGAGCGGTACGATGAATTGATTGCTTCGCTCGGCGGCGTGGACATTCAGGTGCTTGGTATTGGGTACGACGGCCACATTGGTTTTAACGAGCCGGGCCCCGCTTTTATTAAACCCACGCGCGTGGTGGATTTGGACCCCAGCACGATTGAGGCAAACGCCCGCTTCTTTGATTCCATTGACGACGTGCCGCGCCAAGCCGTAACGATGGGTATGGGCAGCATTATGCAGGCGCGCAAAATTTTGTTGATGGCGAGTGCCGACAAGCACGAGATATTGATGAAAGCAATCAACGGCCCTATTACGCCGGAAGTTCCCGCTTCGCTTCTGCAACTGCACCCCGACGTCACGGTAATTTACTTCGCGGAGTAAACCACGCTTTTTGTTAAAAACAAACGGGACGAAATGACTGTTCGGTCATTTCGTCCCGTTTCCTTTATACGGTATCGTCCGGTTGCTCGTTAACAGCACGGGTAATGAGTGTTTGCCGCTCCTCGTTTGAAAGCGGTGCCTCGCCGGTAAAGCGCGCCAGATATTCCACGTTGCCGTTGGTGCCGTGAATGGGGGAAACCGTTAAGTTCTGCACAAACAACCCTTCGGCGGCTGCGGCGTCAAATAATTCATTTAATAGCGGCGGTAAATCTTCGGGATTTTTTAACACGCCGTTTTTTCCCAGTTGTTTGGGGTGGGCTTCAAACTGCGGTTTAATGAGGCAGATACACGCGCCGTTTGGTTTGAGGATTTGGCGAATGGCGGGGTACAATTTTCGCAAAGAAATGAAGGACACATCCGCGGTGACCATATCGCACACCGTGCCCAGTTTTTCCACCGTGAGATGGCGGGCGTTGGTGCGTTCCAGCACCGTTACGCACGGGTTGCAACGCAGTTCCCACGCCAAAATACCGTAAGCCACGTCCACGGCAAACACGTGCGCCGCACCGTTTTGTAATAAACAATCCGTAAACCCGCCGTTGCTGGCACCAATGTCGCATACCGTAAGACCGGATACGTCCTGCCCGAACACGTTCAGCGCCTTGGCTAATTTATAGCCGGAACGGCTCGCATAGCGCTTGGCTTTTTCAATAAGGGTGAGTGTGGTATTACTCGGCACGGACATACCGGCTTTGTCCGCCGGCACGTGTCCTATCCAAATACGCCCCGCCATAATCAGCCCGTTGGCCTCCTCCGGCGAAACGCCGAATTGCCGCATAACCAGCGAATCCAGCCGTTGTGTTTCCATCTTACTTGCCACACCCTTTTCTAATCCTTCCTCTATTGTACGCAAAGAAATCCACTGTGTCAAGAAAAAGGGGTAGACATTTGCCCCAAAAAAAGGTAAAATAAAAATGTATGTTTATATTGTTAGGATTGGAAAGAGTATATGGAAAAATGGGATTTGTACGACCGAAACGGCCGTCTGCTTGGGAAAACCATTCACCGCGGCGCACGGTTTCGGTCGGGTGAGCATCATTTAGTTACGCACGTTTGGGTGGTTAATTCTGCGGGGCGGTTGTTGATTCAGCGCCGTTCCTCCAAACGGCGGATGATGCCGAACGTTTGGGCCATCACCAGCGGTTCCGCCGTGGCGGGGGAGGGTAGCATTGCTGCCGCCTGCCGCGAAATGGAGGAGGAGTTGGGGGTTGCCGTGGATGAGAAGGAATTGCTTTTTTTGGGGCGGTTGGTGCGCCGCAATTCCTTGTGCGACGTATATTTGCTAAAGCGTGATATTGCCGTGCCGGATATGAAACTGCAAAAGGAAGAAGTATCGCAAGTGCGGTGGGTAACCGGCGCGCAGTTGTACGGTATGGTCAATGAACGGCGGTTTCACCATTACGGGGACCCGTATTTTCGCTTTGTAGCACAGGGGCTTCGCCGCGAAACCGGTGTGGAATTGTTTGGGGAGGAGCACGCGTATGCTGACTGACCGATTGATTCGGCGTTACGTGCCACGCGCCGAGCAAGTAAACGACCCGCACGTGCGCGGGGATTACGGGAAATTGGCGGGTATCGCGGGTTTAGCGGGTAACGCGGTTTTATTTCTCGGCAAACTGCTGGCGGGCTTGCTTACCGGCAGTGTGGCAATGATTGCGGATGCGTTTAACAATTTGTCGGATGCCGGCTCGTCGGTGGTGACGTTGGTGGGCTTTCGGTTGTCGGCCGCGCCGCCGGACAAAGAGCATCCGTTTGGTCACGGGCGTATGGAATATTTGTCCGCACTTACGGTGGCGGCGCTGATTATGTTGGCGGGTATTGAATTGGCTTCGTCGGCGGTGGAAAAAATACTGCATCCCGCGGTGCCGTCGTTCTCGGTGGTCAGCACCGTTATTTTGGCGGTTGCCATTGCCGCAAAACTGTGGATGTCGTTATTTAATCGCCGCATTGGTGAGAAAATTCGCTCAGAGGCGCTCCTCGCCGCCGCGGCAGATAGCCGCAACGACGTTGTTTGTACCGCCGTGGTGTTGTTTTCCTCAGTATTTGCGCGGATTACCGGTGTGGATATTGACGGTTGGGTCGGTGCCGGGGTGGCGTTGTTCGTTATTTGGTCGGGGTTCGGTATACTGCGGGAAACGGTGTCGCCATTGCTTGGTCAAGCCCCTGACCCGGAGTTGGTGGCGGATATTCGCCGTCGTGTATTGTCGCGGGACGGTATTTTGGGTATTCACGACTTAATTGTACACAACTACGGACCGGGTCGATGCATTGTTTCGCTTCACGCCGAAGTACCCGGTGACGGCAATATGTTACAAAGCCACGAACTGATAGATGCTATAGAACGTGAATTGGCGCAGGAGTTGAATCTCATTGCGTGTATTCATATGGACCCGGTGGATACGAAAGATGCGCGCGTGGGTGATTTACGCGTGCTCACCGAAACGATATTGCAGGACATTCACCCGTCGCTGACGTTGCACGATTTTCGGGTCGTGTTCGGGGAACACCGCAGCAATTTGATTTTTGATGTGGTGGTTCCGTTTGATTATCAAGAGATTGCCGCCTTGCAGCCGGAACTGGAACGCCGCTTGCAGGTGGTGGACCCGCGGTTGTTTGTAGTGATTACGATTGACCGCGATTACAGTGGGAGTTAACCATGGCTGGCTACGTAATTTACAATGGGTTTTGGAACGCTGCACCGCCCGACCCTGCCGTGCGGGTTGCCGCCGCTGCGGCAAAACGGGGGGTAACGCTTTCGGTGTTGCCCAATACGGCGCTCACCATGTCGTTGTGTCCGCCGCGCGTGACCGCGCCAAACGGAGCGGCGTTGGGGTGCGCGGATTTTGTATTGTTTTGGGATAAGGATACGCGTTTGGCCAAGTTGCTGGAAAGTGTGGGCGTGCGGGTGTTCAATTCGGCGCGCGCCATTGAGGTATGCGATGATAAAAGTGAGACACACCGTGTATTGGCGCAGGCGGGTATTCCGCAACCGGATACGTTGCTCGCACCGATGACGTATACCGAGGTTACCCCTGCGGTCGACTCGTTTTTGAATACTGCTGCCGAGCAACTGGGGTTGCCGCTGGTGGTTAAAGAGTGCTACGGTTCATTTGGCGACCAGGTGTCGCTGGTGCATACGCTGGACGCTCTCCGCGCGCGGGCGTATACGATGCAATCTCGTCCGTTTTTGTTGCAACGGTATATCCGCGAGGCGGCGGGGGAAGATGTACGCCTGTATGTGGTGGGTGACCGCGTGGTGGCGGCGATGCGCCGTCGGTCGGACGGCGACTTTCGCGCCAATTTACGGCAGGGCGGCCACGCAGAACCATATACGCCTACCGCCGAGGAGGAAGCACTGGCACGGCGTTGCTGTGGCGTGTTGGGGTTGTGTTTTGGCGGTGTGGATTTGTTGCATACCTTGAGCGGTGTGTTGGTATGTGAGGTGAATTCCAACGCGCATTTGGCGGGTATTACCGCTTGCACGGGCGTGGACGTAGCGGATTGTATTGTAGAATGGGTATTGCGGACGATTGGTGAAGGGAAGGAAGGTTACCAATGGATGAACTGAAAGCCGTATTTGCCGGCAACTTGATTCACCTGCGCACCAAAGCGGGCTTAACACAGGCGGAGTTGGCAGAAAAAATCCATTATTCCGACAAATCGGTGTCTAAGTGGGAACGGGCGGAATCGTTGCCCGACCTGCAGGTAGCCAAAGAACTGGCACAAGTATTTGGCGTAACGGTGGATTTTCTTATTACCCCGCACGATGCGTGGGAGGGGAAACCGGTACGCGTGCCCTACCGTACGGACGTGATTACCACCGTTTCCGTTTTAGGAATTTGGACACTGGCAGTATTGTTGTTTGTGATACTGTATTGGGTTTTAGAGCAACAGTTTTGGAGTATCTTCCTTGCCGCCGTTCCGGTATCGTTAATTACGTTGTTGGTGCTTAATAGTGTATGGGGTAAGCAAAAATACCATCCGTTGGTCGTTTCGGCGTTGCTGTTGGGTGTGTTTGGTTTGTTGTATTACCTGCTGTGTGTTTATACCCCCGTTGTGAATCCGTGGGTGTTGGTGTTTGTGTGGATTCCCGCACAGGTAATTGTGTCGCTTAGTTTTCGTATTCGCCGCCGCAACCGCGAGAAAAACTAAAAAATAATTGACATCCAAAGGTAGGGCGTGTATACTTATAACATATATTTACTGTCGCGGGGCGACTGAATATAAACGAGGAGGCGTTTTGTTTGGAAAAAACAATGCAAAAGCGGTATGGGCTGATAACGGCCATTTGTATGGTTGTGGGTATTGTTATCGGTTCGGGTATCTTTTTCAAAACTGAGGCGGTGTTGGCTGTCACGGGCGGTAACGTGTTTACCGGTGTGTTGTCCATTGTCATTATGGGCTTGATCATGCTGTTTTGCGCTTATGCGTTCAGCTTGTTGGCGCAAAAGTACGAAAAGGTTAACGGCGTGGTGGACTATGCCGAAGCCGCCTGCGGCAAAAAATATGCCTACTATTTGGGCTGGTTTATGACCTTTATTTACACGCCGGGTATCACCTCGGTGCTTTGCTGGGTAACGGCTCGGTACTTTGGCGCCCTGTTTGGTTTTTCTATGACCGGCGGCGAAGTGTTGGTTTTGGCCGGTCTCATCCTTATTGGGGATGCTTTCTTGAATGCCGTTGCTCCGAAACTGGCAGGTAAAGTTCAGGTTTCTGCCACGGTAATTAAAATGATTCCGTTAATATTGATGGCGGTTGTCGGCATTGTTTATGGCTTAATTAACGGCCAGTTAACGGAAAACTTTACGTTCAGCGGCAACGGTGACGTTTCGTTCTCCGGCGGTTTGATGGCTTCGGTGGTGGCGTTGGCCTTTGCGTTTGAGGGCTGGATTTTGGCCACTTCCATTAACTCCGAACTGCATAATGCGAAAAAGAACCTGCCCCGCGCGCTCATTTTGGGTGCCATTATCATTGTGGCGGTATATGTGTTCTATTACTTGGGTATCTGCGGTGCCATCTCGGTGGAAGAACTGATGGCTTCCGGTTCTACCCAAGCGTTTATCAACATTTTCGGTAATGTGTTTGGCACACTGCTTTCGGTGTTTGTGGTGGTCTCCTGCTTTGGTACAACGCACGGTTTGATGATGGCCAATTCCCGCAATATGTATTCCATTGCCATGCGCGGTAACGGCCCCAAACCGAAATTGTTTGCTCGGGTGGACGAAACTTCGGATATGCCTATCAACTCCACCTTTGCCGGCGCGTTAATTGCTATGGTATGGCTGGTATATTTCTACGGTGCTAACTTGGTAGAAAACAGTTGGTTTGGTTTGTTCAGCTTTGATTCCAGCGAACTGGTGATTGTTGGCTTGTATGCTATGTATATTCCGATTTTTATGGCAATGTACAAGGATAAATCGTTGGGTAAGTTTAAGCGTGCAGTAGTACCCACGGGTGCGATTCTGTGCTGCTTGTTCTTGGTTGGTTGTGCCGTTTATGCACACGGTATTGCCAAGTATCAAGCCGCTGCGACAAACGGTCAGTTTGCGTTCCCCGTACTGTTCTTCTTGATTATTACGGCGGTTGTTTTGTTCATTGGTCGTTTCTTCTATCGTGAGGAAGCAAAAGCCGAATAAAAGATGTATTATAAAACAGGGCTTGCGGTATATACCGCAAGCCCTGTTTTGTTGTAGGATTATTCTTTTTTTTCTACCACGTTGGTTTGGCTTTTTACAATGGCGTGGGCGGGGAATACCCCGCGCAGCGAATTTAACGGGTACACCTGCGTGTGCTTGCCAATGACGGTGCCGGGGTTAAGAACACAACCGCACCCTACGTCGGCGTGGTCTCCCAAAATGCCGCCCAGTTTACGCAAACCGGTGGGGTGCTCGGTATCGCTGTGAACTACCACCGGCTTGCCGTCGGATTTTAGGTTGGAACAAATCGCACCCGCACCCAAGTGTGAACGGTTGCCCAGTACGGAATCGCCCACATAATTGTAATGCGGTACTTGCACGTGACCCAGCAAAATGCAGTGTTTGAGTTCCGTGGAGTTGCCGATAACGCACCCCTCGCCGGTAATCACATCGCCCCGCAAATACGCGCCGGGGCGAATTTCGGTTTTTGCACCGATGATAGCGGGTGCCTCAATTACCGCCGAGGGGTGAATAGTCACTCCTTCACCAACCAGCACCCCCTCAGCCAAGCGGGTAAATCCGGGTAGACCCTGCTCAACCAACTGCCGAATGTGCTCGCGCAGTTTAGGAAGCAGTTCCCACGGGTAGGTGCAGGAGTCAAACAGTGCTGTTAAATACGGTGTTTCGCAACAAAACAAATCGCAGTTCGCTACGGATTTATTCAGCATAATGTCCTCCTTGTTGTATCACAGCGGCAATTTGCGCCGCATATTCGCGGCACAGTTTTTCGCTTTCGCACTCCACCATAACGCGTACTACCGGTTCCGTACCGCTGGGACGCAACAGTACGCGCCCCTTGTGGTTAATGCGTTCTTCCACTTG
>JAZRRV010000039.1:0-6730 GCA_045651085.1 Acutalibacteraceae bacterium | reverse complement strand
GTGGTGGTCGTGGTGGTCGTGGTGGTCGTAGCAGCGGTGGTTGTGGTGGTAGGCGCCGTGGTCGTGGTGGTTTTTGTGTTCTTATCGTCTTCCTTATCCGTCACTTCGGCCGCCGCGGCATCCTTTTCGTACTGACGGTTGAGGTTTTGGAAATCCTCAATCGTCTTTTTGCCGGCGTTAAAATCCTTCACGTATTTGTCGAACTGGGCTTGAATTTTGGCAATGTCCGCGTCGCTTTTAGCGGTGTTGTCTTTGTTGACGAGCGATACCTCAAACAAGAAGTAACTGAGGTAGTTTTCGTCAAAAAACTTGCGCTCGTCCGCAGCCGATACTTCGCGCAGGCCGCCTTTATCGTACAAGCCGGTGAACAGCGACGATTCGTTGAGCATCACGGCTTTGTACATCGCTTCGTACCGCGCTTTGGTGAAGCCGAGTTGCACGCACGCGTCGTTTTCTACTTCTTTTAATGCTTCGTTGGCCTCTTTAAGCAATTCGTCGTCCCACTTGACGTTGTATTTTGTCATTAAATCCTCCACCGCTTCTTGACGGTAGATGGTGTCCCGCGCGGTGAGACGGATGTACTCCTCAATGGTGATTTGTTCGGCATCCTTCCCCTCGCCGTAGGGCAGTTTCATACCCAGCGATTCGCTGCCGTAGTAGTACATATACAATTGCAAGTTAGGGTCCGACGAGACGGTGTTGTACACGTACGCCAAATAGTCCCCCATCGTATAGGTTTCGCCCCCGACTTCCAGCGCCACGGCGGGGGTGGAGCAAGCGCCGAGCAACAAACACGCGGCCACCAACGCCACCGCCAGTGCCGAGCGCAACCAACGTTTCACGGTCATAGTCATTATCCTCCTTGAGAACTGCAATGATTTTATTGTACACGAAACTTGCCAACTTGTCCACTATATTTGCGAAATTCACGGAAAATTCACACACATTTTTGCAAAAAACCGGAACGGGCAAGCCCGTTCCGGAAAGCAAGATGCGTTAGCCCCACGGGGTCCACACAAAATCGTCTTTCACCGTCGTGGTGGTTTGCGGTTTGGTGGTTGTGGTGGTTTGCGGTTTTGTGGTGGTTGCCGCTTGTTGCGGTTTTGTGGTAGTCGCCTGTTGCGGTTTTGTGGTAGTTGCCGCTTGTTGCGGTTTTGTGGTAGTTGCCGCTTGCTGCGGCTTTGTGGTGGTTGCCGCCACCTTGGTGGTGGCAGTGGTGCCGCCCGCCGTTGCCGCACCGCTTGTAACGGTGATGGGCAAGTTTTTGGTGGTGGTGGTGCGCTTGGGACGGGTGACAATGACGTTGCCGTCCACAACAAAGTTTCCCCCACCGTCATCTTTTGTGGTGGTTGGCGCAACCACCGTGGTGGTGGGTTTGAACTGCGTAACGGGTGCGCCCCCCGCATCCGTCACGGTGGTGCCTTGCGCATCCGTTACTACCACCGTTTCGCGCACGGTGGTGGTTGTGGTTGCGGCGGTAGTTGTGGTAACAGTAACGTTGGGAACGTTGGGTTGCTTTTGGGGACGGGGAGTGCACGCGCACACGGACAGCAACAACGCCGCCGTGCAAGGAACTAACAGCAGTTTACGCACGGGTATCCTCTCCTTTTTACTGATTCCTGATTTATCACGTCAACGCAGTTGGTTAACGGTAAGTCCGGTAATGAGTTTGGGGTAAAAATACGTGGATTTTTGGGGCATTTTTTCGCCTGCTGCCGCCACGTCGCGGATTTCCGAAACGCGGGTGGGGTTAAGCAGAAATGCCGCTTGGAACGCGCCGCTGCGCACGCTTTCCAGCGCTTCGGTGCGGCTGCGGGTGTAGGTGAGGTTGACCTGCCGCGCCATATTGGCTTTGTCAATGCCCAGCAAACGCTCCAGCACCAGCGTGTGCAACACGTTTACGTCCAGCCCGCGAGAAGCCGCCGATAACTGCGGCAACGCTTCGTCCATCACCGCTATGTCACGCAGCGTGAGCAGAGCGGCGGTGTTGCCGCCCGTGTAAAAACCAAACGCACGCTCGCCCGCTTCGTACGCTGCCGCCAAACGGGCGCCCAGTTCTGCCGTGGGTAACCCTTCCTCCACCGCAAACAAGGGGCGGCACTTATCCAGCCAGTACGCCGCGTTAAAGTTGGGTAAATCACGCAGTAAGCGGTGGGTGGGCAGTACCACCAAACCGGGGTGGCTCATTTCCACCAACATCATCATAATATAATCCGAATCCGCCCCCACCGGCGTGCCCTGCTCCCGCAGATAGTTGCGGTAGTTAATGGCGGTTTCGTAACGGTGGTGACCGTCCGCAATGTACAGTTTGGTATCCGCCAAGCGGGCGGTAACGGCAGCAATGGTCGCCTCGTCCGTAATCGCCCACAAACGGTGGGTGAGCCCCGCTTCGTCCGTGAGCGCCGCCACGGGTTCCCCTTGCATGGCGCGGGCGAGAACGGCATCCACCGACTCACCGGGGGCGGTGTCGTTATACAACGCGTATACGTCGCTGAAATTGCAACCGGTGGCTTTCATTAAATCCAGCCGGTCCTGCTTGGCTTTGGACAACGTTTCCTCATGCGGGAGGACGATGCCTTTTTCAAATTCCTCCAGCCGCACTTGGGCAACCATACCGTACACGCGAAACGCCGTGTCCGGCGCGGCTAAGTCGCTGACACCCGCCAGCGTAAAGCCAATGTCGTACACGTAAAGGGCGGGCGCGTCGTCACGCCGCAACACGCCGTTTGCCAGCAACCGCTGCAACACCTCGCCCGCGGTGGCGTAAGGGTCCTCCCCCTCGCGCGGGAGTTCCAGACGAATGATGTTGTTGGCGTTGCGCGCTAAATACGCTTGCCGCTGTTCTTCAGAAATAATGTCGTACGGCGGGCAAACCACCTGTTCCAGCGGACCTGCCGCCGAGGTGAAACGCAACGCGCGAAACGGACGAATGACTGCCATAATACACGCCCCTTTTTAGTAATACTTTTATTTTACCACACGTGTGACCGCTCGTCCAGTACCCGCGACAAATTTTTATTGCTTTTTTGTGGAATTTTCGGTACAATTGCCTTAAGAGGTGATTGGAATGAATAATACAAGATGCGGTTTTTTGAGTATGTTTTCAGTGCTGGTACTGGTGATTGCGCTGTTCAGCGCTTGCGCGGGCAACACCGCGCCCGATGCCACGGTGATTACCAAACCGTCGGTTTCGTATTCGTTGCAAACCACGACGACCACCGCCGCGCCCACCACCGCGACGACGGTGCCTTTGGGTGGCACGCCTACGGGCGGCGACACGGTGGTAACAGGTGCTCCCACCACCCTGCCCACCGTGGGACAGAGCGAGGGCGGCTCCGAACTGGGGAAACGCATTGCCGAAACCGCCATTGGGCTAATTGGCACGCCGTTCAAAAACGGGGCGTCCGGTCCGGATGCGTTTGACAACCCCGGCTTTGTTTCGTACTGCTACAAGCAAAACGGGCAAACGGTAGCGCGCCGCGCTTCCGCCATGCTGAAATACGGCGTGGAGGCACCGCTGGATGCGTTACAGGCGGGCGATATTTTGCTGTTCTGTAACGAGTTGGGCGGCGAGGTGCAGTTTGCCGCCATTTACATTGGCGGCGACCGCTTTGTGGCGTGCAACAACCCCGAAACCCCCACCAAAGAGCAAAAGTTGGATAAATCCTACTGGTTGCCGCGGCTGGTAACCGCGCGGCGGGCGGCATAACTCAAATGATTGATAAAAAGCACCGATTCCACACGGAATCGGTGCTTTTGTTATGCGTTATATTACACGTTAAAGCGGAACAGGATAACGTCGCCGTCTTGCACGACGTACTCCTTGCCTTCCGAACGGACCAACCCTTTGTCCCGCGCCGCCGCCAAACTGCCGCAGGCGATAAGGTCGGGGTAAGCCACCACCTCGGCACGGATAAAGCCGCGCTCAAAGTCGGTGTGGATTTTGCCCGCCGCGCCGGGGGCTTTGGTGCCGCGCACAATGGTCCACGCGCGGCTTTCCGTCGGGCCGGCAGTGAGGTAGGAGATGAGACCCAGCAGGTGGTAACTCTTTTGGATTAAGCGGTCCAGCCCCGATTGCTCCAGACCCAGTTCCGACAAAAACAGGGCTTTTTCCTCTGCTTCCATATCCGCCATATCGGCTTCCATTTGGGCGCAGATGGGCAGCACTTCCGCGTGCTCCGCCTCGGCGGCGGCGCACACCACGCGGTAATGCGGGTTATTGTCGGCACTGCCGCCGGCAAAATCCGCCTCGCTTAAATTGGCGGCGTAAATAACGGGTTTGCGCGTGAGCAGCGGGGTGACGTTCAGCACCGCTTCCTCCTCCGGCGTGCAGTCCACCGAGCGCGCGGGCAACCCGCTTTCCAGCGCCGTGTACACGCGCTGCAACAAATCGACCTCGCTTTGCAGGCCGCGGTCGCCCTTGAGTGCTTTCACGGTGCGCGCCAGGCGCCGCTCCACCGTTTCCATATCCGCAAAAATGAGTTCCAGATTGATGGTTTCCATATCCCGCGCCGGGTCCACGCTGCCGTCTACGTGAATGATGTCGTCGTCCTCAAAGCAACGCACCACGTGCACAATGGCGTCCACCTCGCGGATGTTTGCCAAAAACTTGTTACCCAGCCCCTCGCCGCGGCTGGCGCCCTTGACGAGACCCGCAATGTCCACAAACTCAATCACCGCGGGGGTGGTTTTTTCCGAATTGTACAACGCGGTAAGGCGCTCCACCCGCTCGTCCGGCACCGCTACCACGCCCACGTTGGGGTCGATGGTGCAAAACGGGTAGTTTGCGCTTTGCGCGCCCGCGTTGGTAATGGCGTTAAACAGCGTGGATTTGCCCACGTTGGGAAGCCCTACAATACCTAATTTCATTGCGTTTTTATCTCCTTTTTACGTTTCACTGCCGCAACATTTTTTGTACTTTTTGCCGCTGCCGCAGGGGCACGGGTCGTTGCGCCCTACGCGCTGTGCCTGCGTTTTGCGTACGGGGCGCGCGGCGTCCGTGCCGTCGCCCGACGTGGCGGTGGGTTTCGCCACCTGTTCACGCTTGGGTTCTTCCTCGCGGCGGATGCGTGCCGTGAGCATTAACCGCGCCGTGTCCTCGCGGATGGCGGCAATCATTTCGTCAAACATATCGAACCCTTCTTTGCGGTACAGCACCACCGGGTCGTGCTGGCCGTACGCCCGCAACCCAATGCCGCGGCGCAGTTCGTCCATATTGTCAATGTGCTCCATCCAGTAACGGTCCACGGTTTTGAGCAACACCACGCGCTCCAGTTCGCGCATCAGTTCCTCGCCGTACTCCGCCTCCTTGGCATCGTACACCGCCAGCGCCCGCGCCGTGAGTTCCTCACACAGTGCCTCGCTGCCCATATCCTCCAACTCTTGCGGGGTGTAGCGGAAGGAGGTATCGTCCGCCAGCCAGCCGGCGTAATATTCGCGCAGACCGTCCAGATTCCATTCGGTGTGGTCCACGCCCGCGGTGTACTGCGCCACCGTGGCGGCAATGGATTCCCGCACCATTCCCACAATGGAATCGCGCACGCTTTCGCCGTCCAGCACCTTGTTGCGCTGGTCGTAAATGAGTTCGCGTTGGCGGTTCATCACGTCGTCGTACCGCAACACGTCGCGGCGAATACCGAAGTTGCGTTCCTCCACCCGCCGCTGTGCCGTTTCGATGGCGCCGGTCAACATACGGTTTTCTATGGGCACGGTTTCGTCCACGCCCAGCACTTCCATTAACGTGTGAATACGCTCGCCGCCGAACAGACGCATTAAATCGTCCTCCAGCGACAGGAAAAAGCGCGTGTCGCCCGGGTCCCCCTGACGGCCGGCACGGCCGCGTAACTGGTTGTCGATACGGCGGGATTCGTGCCGCTCCGTGCCCAAAATGCACAAGCCGCCGGCGGCTTTCACCGCCTCCTCCTCCGGACGAATCGCCTCGCGGTGCTTCGCCTCCAGTTCGCGGAAGATGCGCCGCGCTTCCAGCACCTCCGGGTTGTCCGTTTCGCCAAACGCGGTGGATTCCGCAATGAGTTCCTCCGCGTAGCCCATACGCCGCATTTCCGCCTTGGCAAGGAATTCCGCGTTGCCGCCCAGTTTAATGTCCGTGCCGCGGCCCGCCATATTGGTGGCAATGGTGACCGCGCCCGATTTGCCCGCCTGCGCCACGATTTCGGCTTCTTTGTCGTGGTGTTTGGCGTTAAGCACCTCGTGCGGGATACCGCGCCGTTTGAGCAGTTGCGATAACTGCTCCGATTTTTCAATGGAAATGGTGCCCACCAGCACCGGTTGTTGCCGCGCGTGGCACCGCGCAATCTCCTCAATTACCGCGGCAAACTTGCCCGCTTCGGTTTTGTACACCACGTCACTGCGGTCGGTGCGCACCAACGGACGGTTGGTGGGGATTTCCACCACGTCTAACCGATAAATTTGCTGAAACTCGGTTTCCTCCGTCATGGCCGTGCCCGTCATACCCGACAGTTTGCGGTACAGGCGGAAAAAGTTTTGGAAGGTAATGGTTGCCAGCGTTTTGCTTTCGCGCTCCACCTTAACGCCTTCCTTGGCTTCGATGGCTTGGTGCAACCCTTCGTTGTACCGCCGCCCAAACATTAACCGCCCCGTGAACTCGTCCACAATAATGACTTGCCCGTCTTTAACCACGTAGTCTACGTCGCGCGTCATTACCCCGCGCGCTTTAATGGCTTGCGTAATGTGGTGCAGCAACGTGACG
>JAZRRV010000038.1:0-3534 GCA_045651085.1 Acutalibacteraceae bacterium | reverse complement strand
GTATGCATATGCAGTTTAACGTGGTCAGCCGCGAAACCTTGTACGATGCCCAGCGCAACCCCGAAAAATACAAAAACTTAGTGGTGCGTGTGGCAGGGTACAGTGCGCTATTTACCACGCTTTCTAAATCGCTGCAGGATGATATTATCAATCGCACGGAACAGGGAGGATTTTAAGAGGATATGTCTGACTATTTGAAAGTATCCGGTAGGATTTTCGATGTTCAGAAATTCTCTGTCCACGACGGTCCCGGTATCCGTACCATCATTTTTTTGAAAGGGTGCGCGTTACGGTGTCGTTGGTGTTGCAATCCGGAATCTCAACAGTTTGAATGTCAAACGATGTTGCAAAACGGCAAAGAGAAACCGGTAGGTCGGGACATCACGGTGGAGGAGGTTCTGCGCATTGTTAAGCAGGATGCTCCGTACTACCGTCGTTCCGGCGGGGGAATGACGCTTTCGGGTGGCGAAATGCTTTGCCAAAGCGACTTTGCCTATGCTTTGTTGCGTGCCGCTAAAGAAAATGCCATTAACACCGCGGTGGAAACTACGGGTTTTGCTTCTTACGATACCATTGCCAAATTGCTGCCGTATATTGACACGGTACTAATGGATATAAAACATACCAACAGTGCCAAGCACCAAGAATTTACCACGCAACCCAACGAGCGCATTTTGGAAAACGCCGTAAAAATTGCCCAAAATGCCAAAAAACTCATCATTCGTGTGCCGGTAATCCCCACGTTTAACGACACAGAGGGCGAAATTGCCGACATTGCCAAGTTTGCCGCGGCGCTTCCCAATGTAAACGAGTTACATTTGTTGCCGTACCATCGGTTTGGCAAAGATAAATACGACGGCTTGGGCAGACCGTATCTGATGGGAGATTTACCCTCGCCGACGGAAGCTCACATGCAAACACTTAAAACGGTGGTCGAGCGTTACGGGCTGAAATGCCAGATTGGAGGATAATATGCAACAAGACCTCTCCTTTCAAGATAAAATGCGCATTGTGCAGGAACTGGTTCCCGGCAAACAAATTACCATTGCGCACATTATTGCCAATCCGGATGATATTTTGTATCGCAAACTCGGTTTAGACCCGGCGGTGGATTATTCCCGCACAGCTATTGGTATCGTTACGATGTCGCCTGCCGAAACAGCGATTATTGCCGGCGACATAGCCATTAAAGCGTCCGGTGTGGAATTGGGGTTTGTGGACCGTTTCAGCGGTACGCTGATTGTTACCGGTCGTATTGCCGACGTGGAGGCCTCGCTCAACGCGCTGGTGGAATATTGCCGTGACGTACTGGGCTTTTCTGTGTGTCCCGTAACAAAGACCTAATGAAAAAGTTAATTTTAATGGGTCGTAGCGAAAGCGGCAAAACCACCTTAACGCAGGTGTTGCGTGGCGAGGCAATTAGTTACGACAAAACGCAGTATATTAAATTTGAAAACTGCCTGATTGATACCCCGGGCGAATACGCACAAACTCAACACTTGGGGCGTGCGTTGGCACTGTATTCCTACGAAGCGGATATGGTGGGCTTACTGATTGCGGCAACGGAACCGTATTCACTGTTCCCGCCGTGCATTACGTGTATGGTCAACCGTGAAGTGATTGGTATTGTCACCAAATCACAGGAGGAAGGGGCCAATCCGGACCGCGCAGAAAATTGGTTGCGGCTATCCGGATGCAAAACGGTGTTTCGAATTGACTCCGTCACCGGTTACGGTGTCAATGAGTTAATCACATATCTTAACCAATAATTGCAAGGAGGAAAAAATAATGGCACAGGAAGCATTGGGTATGGTAGAAACCAGAGGGTTGGTCGCAGCAATCGAGGCGGCAGACGCGATGGTAAAAGCAGCAAACGTAACGCTCATCGGCACTGAGAAAATCGGTTCCGGTTTGGTAAGCGTGATGGTGCGCGGCGATGTCGGTGCGGTTAAATCCGCGGTAGAAGCAGGTCACGCCGCCGCGAGCAAATTGGGCGAAATTGTGGCAACACATGTCATTCCGCGTCCTCATGGCGATGTGGAAAAGATTTTACCGAAATTGCAATAATCGCTATTGCTTAAAGGAGGAACCCCGGAATGTTAGTTAATATGAACGAAGTACTGCGTCCCGCCAAGGCAAATAAATACGCTGTCGGCTTGTTTAACGCAGTTAATTTGGAATTGGCACGCGGTATCATCAATGCCGCAGAAAGTACTCGCTCTCCTGTGATTATGGGTACGGCTGAGGTACTGTTGCCTTACGGCCCGCTGGAAGAAGTGTCGTACTACTTAATTCCCATGGCAAAAAAAGCATCGGTTCCGATTGTTGTTCACCTCGACCACGGCTTGTCTTATGATGTGTGTGTTAAGGCACTGAAATTGGGCTTTAGTTCCATTATGTACGATTGCTCGACCGATACTTACGAGGAAAACGTGCGCAAAGTGAAAGAGATGGCAGACATTGCTCACTCTTACGGTGCAACCATTGAAGGCGAACTCGGTCACGTGGGGGATAACGAGGGTTCGGCGGAAGGTAGTTCGCATTTGTCCGACCCGTCCAAGTTCTTTACCGACCCCAAACTTGCCAAAGATTTTGTGCAAAAAACCGGTGTCGATGCTTTGGCGATTGCCGTTGGCAATGCGCACGGCGCGTATAAACTCCCCCCGAAACTGGATTTTGACCGCATTCGTACCATCGCCAACACGGTGGACGTTCCGCTGGTTTTGCACGGTGGTTCCGGCTTAACGGACAACGATTTCCGGCAAGCAATCCGCGAAGGTATCAGTAAAGTGAATATCTTTACAGACATCAACGTTGCGGCAGTTAAAGCGGAGTTCGAGAAATTCTCCAGTATGGATAAGGGAATTATCGACTTGATTCCCGCAGCGGTAGAAGCGGTAAAGCAAGAAACCGCTAAGAAAATGGAGTTGTTTGGCAGTAACGGTCGCATTGCAGAAGCGCCCGTGGACAACATCGAGCTGATAACCCGCTTGGTTGCGGCCGAGGTTGCCAAATACCTTAACAAATAATTTTGCTAATGTGCGACTGCTCTTATGGGGCAGTCGTATGTTCTTTTGTAGCTACTGTGGATTTTTCTGCAAAAAAATGTGGACTTTATGCATTTTTTATGGTAAAATACTTCAAAATCCTGTTTTACATAAGAGGAGGATGCAGTAATGGGAAATACCTTGCAAATTGTAATTGCGATGGTCGTCTATATGTCGGCTGTCGTTGTTATCGGTTTTCTGTTTGCCAAACGCGCGAACAAAAACTCCGGTGAGTTTTTTCTCGGTGGTCGTAGTTTAGGCCCGTGGGTCACGGCAATGAGCGCCGAAGCATCGGATATGTCCGGTTGGTTGTTAATGGGTCTGCCCGGTGTTGCCTACTGGTGCGGCATTGCGGACGCAGCGTGGACAGCCATTGGCTTGGCGGTCGGCACTTACCTTAACTGGCTGATAGTTTCTAAACGCTTGCGTCGGTACAGCGAAAAGGCGGGTGGCGCCATTACGTTGCCGGAGTACTTTTCCAACCGTT
>JAZRRV010000037.1:0-6528 GCA_045651085.1 Acutalibacteraceae bacterium | reverse complement strand
AAGCTCAATAACACCACCCCTGAATTTGTGGAACTGGACTGGATGGAGTATTGGGGAAAAGGTAGTTGGTCTACGACGCTCCATCATATGAAGAACCCCCATGAGTGGTATTGGGTGGAAACCCCCCGCAACTCCTGCCCGAAAGCATTTTTTGATGGAGAATGGCGCACGCTGACGTTCTTGTGGGAAGATGGCAAGATTGAGGGTTGGATTGACGGTACCCCCGCTATGAAGCAGACGTTCTATGAGGGCGAACTTCCTAACCCGCTGCCGTGGGTCGACCGCGGTTACACCAAGGATGCGTACAAAATTTTGAACAACCCCGACCAACCCGCGACCTTGATTATTGGTGGAACTGAGCACAATCCCTTGGAAATCGACTGGATTCGCGTGTGGCAGAAATAAGTCACCATACAACCAAAACTACGGCAAGAAATTTGTTTTTACAAACGGTGCTTGAAAAAGCGATGCTGCAACAAAGGGAGGATTTGACAATGAAACCTGCACAGATTCCGGAGGTTGCTTGGCAACATATGATGACGGGACTGGTGTTTTTTGATGATTTTGATTCTATTGATACCATTGACGTAAACGATACGCGCGCACCCGGCTACAAATGGTATGTATCCCGCCCCGATGGTATGGGTTCTTCCCAGCCGGGAGATTACAAGGTGGAGGATAGCGTGCTTACGTTGCAATCCCCGAACGGGATTTGGACGCTGGCTTCGATGGAGTGGGAATCGCAAGTTGGCTACGCGTTCCATCAAGGCGTGTTGGAGATGCGGGTTCGTATTCCGAACCCCCAAAAACAAGAGGGGGCTGCCGAAGGTCGGCCGACCGTGTGGTCGGTTTCGCCCGAGAAGTTGAATAACACGGCAACGGAGTTTGTTGAACTGGATTGGATGGAGTATTGGGGTGACGGTGAGTGGTCCAGTACGTTCCACCACGTGAAGATTGACCCCGAGCAAGACCCGGCCGAATATTATCGGTTGTGCAACCCCTTTAACACCTGTCCCGAGAATTTTCTTGACGGGGAATGGCACACGATTACGTTTGTGTGGGCTGACGGCAAGATTGAAGGGTGGATTGATGACAAGCCGTGTATGAAACAGACGTTTTATGAGAGAGTGCATCCGGAACCGTTGCCGTACGTGTACATCGGCGAGAGCAAGAATGCGTACAAAACCCTGAACGACCCTGCACAATCCGAAGTGTTGATTTTGGGCGGCACAAAAGATTGCCCGCTGGAAATTGACTGGATCCGTGTGTGGCACTAATACAGTAATAAAAGCCCCGCGAGAACACCGTGTTCCCGCGGGTTTTTAAGTATAGTAACCGAAAGGCAAAAAAGTTTGTTTTTTACCAAAAAAGGGTTGCTATTTTGGGAATAAGATAGTACAATGAGCGTAGCCAAACAACCGCAAGGGAGGAAATGACAATGAAATCTGCGCCGACACCGCCGGAGATTGCTCTCCAAAACGGCATGACTCGCTTGGTATTTGAGGACGATTTTGATTCTCTGGATACCATTGACGTTAACGAAACCTGTGAACCCGGGTACAAGTGGTATGTGTCTAAGCCCTATGGTGGTACATCCGCCAAGCCGGAGGATTATTTTATAAAAGACAGTGTACTGACACTGTGCTCCCCGCGCGGCGCCGGCACCTTGTTCTCGATGGATTGGAAATCGCAAGTCGGCTTTGCCTTCCATCAGGGTGTGCTGGAGTTCCGTATACGCATACCGGTTCCGCACAGACCGGAGGACTCTCCCAAAGGTTGGCAGGCCGTGTGGTCCTTCCCACCCAAAAAGCTGAATAACACCACTCGCGAATTTGTGGAGTTGGACTGGTTGGAATACTGGGGAAGCGGCAAGTGGGCCACGACCTTCCACCATATGAAGCGCGACCCTGACCGAAAACCGGCTGAGTATTACTGGGTAGAAAATCCCTACAATCCCTGCCCCGCTACGTTTCTTGATAAGGAGTGGCACACAGTGACGTTCCTGTGGGTAGACAGTAAGATTGAGGGTTGGATTGACGGCGTGCCTTGTATGAAGCAGACGTTCTATGACGACCAGCTTCCTGACCCGATGCCGTACGTGCACCGCGGGTTCACTAAGGATGCATTTAAGATTTTGAACAGCCCCGACCAACCGGAAACCTTGATTATTGGCGGCACCAAGCACAATCCGCTGGAGATGGATTGGATTCGCGTGTGGCAGAAATAAGCGAATAACATAGCAAAGCCCCGCGGGAACACCCTGTTCTCCCGGTGCTTTTATGTTTTTCGGTTTTAGATATTACGGAAATTACACATCCAACTCGTAGATGGTGCCGAGGTTGCCGCCGGTGGATTCGCAACCGTTCTCGGTAACCACGATACCTTTTTCCCAACGCAGGCCGAAGGTCGGGCCGGAAATAAAGGTGTCTACCTGGAAGGTCATATTCGGTTCCAGCACGTAGTCGGAGGAAGTTTCCATCCAGGGGGCTTCCACTTCAATCAAGCCGGTTCCGTGGCAGGGACCGTATACGTACGCATCTTTGTAACCGTTGTCACAGTAGAGTTTGTAGAAGCCCTTGGCAATATCGGAAGCCATTACGCCGGCTTTAATTTGGTCAACCGTCCAGTTGTGGGCCTGCAAGCAGAATTCCACATAACGGCGTTTTTCGTCGGTGAGTTTGCCCAAGCAAACCGGCAAACCGATGGAGGGGGAGTAACCGTCGATTTTAGCAGAGAGGTTAAGCTGAATGATATCGCCCTTGCCGAGTTCACGGTAGCTGGGACGGGAGATAGCGTGACGAGTGGAGGCCTCGCTGAACACGTACATCGGCAGGCCTTCGTATTCGGCGCCGTTTTCGTAAATTACGCGTTGCGCAATACCCACCATTGCCAACTCGGTAACACCGGGGCGCAGGTTTTTGATAACTTCCTGCGTGGCGAGTTCCACAATGCGGAAACCCTCGCGGATGCAGGCGAGTTCGTTGGCCGACTTAATGCGGCGCAGGGTGACCATAATTTCCTTATCCTCAACGATTTCTGCTTCCGGATACGCTTCCTTCAAACGGCGCATCATTTCGCAGTTGGTGTCGAGGAAACTACCGATGGCAATTTTAATATGCTTGCCGGTAACGCCCATATCGCGGAACACTTCGTCGTATTCCATCGGGCTGAGTTCGGGGTAAGCCGGGTCAGCCGATTCACGGTAAGCAAGCATGGTGTAGATTTTCTCAATCTTGCTGCGGTCCGCGGCAAAAATGGTGCTTTCCGGACCAACCAACAGAGCCGCTTTGCCGGTGGGGGTGATAGCCACGCCGGCGCGCTCAAACAGCGGCCAGAAGTTGCTGAAATAACGGACGTTGGCGTAGTCCGCTTCGTTGGAGTTGACCAAGAAAATATCGTAACCTTTCTTGGCAACCAGCGCGGCGCAACGTTGTACGCGCTCTTGATATTCGCTGTCGGGAATGCAGATTCTGGACATAGTAATTCCTACCTTTCTTTTACTTAAAACTTAAAACCCCGTGGGGTACATTACAAAGAATAACCGCTGGTGGTATAAAACGCCATATTGGTTTGGCGCACGTCCAACCGACCGTATTGCACAACAATCGGAACGTCACTTTCCAGCAACAGAGCGTATTGCTCGCCTGCGTTGGGAACTTGTCCCAAAAAGTCCTTTTTCTCGGTGGCGCGCAATCCCTTAACACGCTGAGCGCCAACGGTGACCGGTTCACCCCATACGGGCTCACGGTCGGTCCAGTACATACACAGTTTTACGTGGGCATCCTCGTTGTTGGGATTTAAGATAATGAGCGATTCGTGACCATACACTTCCGGGTCGTCGCCCATGGGGGGGATTTCGCCGTCTGCAAAATACCATTTGGTCTTGCCGTCCATACCAAACAACTCCTTTTTTTACTAATTTCCTTGATTCCATTGTACTTGACTTTTACAAAAGTAGATAGTACAATGGAGTTGAAAACTAGCATTTTTCGGTCATTTGATAGGTTTTAACAGGGTTTGGAGGCAAAAAATCAAAAATGAATCTCTTTTTTGAACTAAATTCCATTGAAAAGATTTTTAAGGACATTTACTTAATTACGGGACATCAATGTGCCTTGTTTGACCCGGAGTATCACGTGTTGTTGCGTTATCCGGTGCAGGGGAATCCGTTTTGCCAGCACATTCAGTCCACGGCGGTAGGAAAGGCCAAGTGTGAAGCGTGTGACTTGTACGGTTTTCGGCAAGCGAAGGAGACGGGGCAACTGTGCGTGTACCAGTGCCACGCGGGACTGATTGAGGTGTGCGTGCCGATTAAATCGGGGCAACGTAACGACGAAGTGTTAGGATACGTGGTGCTCGGGCATTTGTTGGATGACCAAACGTCACTCGGGTCACAGTGGAACACGGTGTATGAGAGTTGCCGTGCTTTTATCCGCGATATGTCGGTACTTAACCACCAATTTTTTCAGTTGATTCCTACTTCACGTTCCAGCATTGCGGCGATGTGCGACATTTTACAAATTTGTATTGAGCACTTGTTGCTGCAAAAATCCATTCAGCGTAACCGCGACGATTTATGGCAGCGCGCACAGGCGTATATTGACGAAAATCTACGCGAAAAAATGCCCATAGCGGACATTGCGCATGCGTTGTCGGTAAGCGTTTCCACGCTGAACCGTTGTGCGGAAAAGAACGTAAATATGGCGATTGGTAAATTTATTTTGCAAAAGCGGATTGTGTTGGCGTGTAAATACTTAAAAGACCCACAGTACAACATATCGGAGATTGCCGGCAACTGTGGCATTTCGGATTACAACTATTTTTCACGCGTGTTTAAGTTAAAAACGGGTATGACCCCTCGTGAATACCGCACGGCATTTTTGCGTAGCGGCACCGTGCCCGAATTACCCGACCCGGAAAAGGTAACGCTTGCTCGCGTTAAATTGGACGGGGAACAGCCGAAAGCATAAAAGGATTGCAAACGGCTCGAGAATTTGGTATACTGACAAACAAATTACCCGTAAATACGGAAAGCGATGAGGCAAGGATAATGGATGGATTAACGTTGTTTTTAATTGCCATAGGGTTGTCGATGGATGCCTTTGCAGTGTCCATCAGTAATGGGATTTTACTGGGCCGAGCCACCCCGGCGCAAACGTGTCGCATTGCCGGCGCGTTTGGGCTGTTTCAGGGTGCCATGCCAATGATAGGGTATTGGATTGCTGCCTTGTTTGCCGAACAGATTGTGGCCGTTGACCACTGGGTGGCGTTTGCGCTGCTTGCTTTTATCGGCGGCAAAATGTTGTGGGAGGGGTTCCACGAAACGGAGGAAGGCCCCACCGAGGGAGGCGACCCCACACAATGGCGCACGTTGTTGTTAATGGCGCTGGCTACCAGCATTGATGCGATGGCGGTAGGCGTGACGATGGCGCTGGGCCGGACAGGGTTGCTCGTTTCGGACTATGGGTATCTGTTCTGTTGCGCGGTAATTGCACTGGTGACGTTTGCCACGTGTTTGGTGGGGGTACGGCTGGGTTGTTGCACCGGAAACCGGTATGGCAAACGTGCGGAAATTGCCGGCGGATTGGTGCTGATAGGCATCGGCACAAAGATTTTATTAGAACATTTATTGGGGGGCTAACCGTATGTCGGAGTTGAAAAATCGCCTTGAAAAGCACAGTACCTCCGCGCGCAATAATGTATTATTAATGGCGGTGTTAACACTGCTGAACGTGGGGCTGGCGCTGGCAGGTTCGGAGTTGTCGTTTCCGTTTTCGGCGGCGATTCCGCAAATATGCGCCGATTTGGGGATGTTTTTGTATGTGCTTGGCTATCCCATAACGTGGGTGACGGCGTTTGCCGGCGTGGCGGTACTGCTACCGCTGGTTTATGCGCTCGGCGCGTTCTTTTCCAAAAAGCGCGGTGGCTGGATGGTCGCCATACTGGTGCTGTTTTCGGTAGATTGCGCCTTGTTTGCCTATTGGACGACTGTTGACGTGATAGATATGCTGGTGGTTGGCAAATCCGTGCCTTGGGTTTCCTATGCCATCCAGGTCTTGTTCCATATATGGGTAATGTACTACGTGGTGCGCGGTGTAATGGCGCACGCTCGGTTGCGGCAGTTGCCCGCGCGTGAGGAATTGACCGCTGCCGCCGCACAGCCGGCGACAACCGCGCAAGAGTAAGGAATACGGTAAAACGTGAGCGGCCGCCAAAAGGCGGCCGCTTGTTTCCACACGGCGGGTATAACGTTTGGCAAAGAAGAAAGGAGAACCAACCGTGACGATATGGTTTTACACGTTGGGTTGCAAAGTGAATCAATACGAAACACAGGCAATGCGGCGATTAATGGAAGAGGAAGGATACACCACGGCAGAGTACGCGGTGGGACAACCGGATATCGGCGCAGCGGTGTTGGTGGTGAACTCCTGCACCGTTACCGGCGAAAGCGACCGCAAATTGCGGCAGTTGTTACGTCGGTGTCGGCGGGACAATCCGCAGGCGGTGTTGGTGTTAACGGGGTGTTTT
>JAZRRV010000036.1:0-13692 GCA_045651085.1 Acutalibacteraceae bacterium | reverse complement strand
CCTTTGCCATTATGGTGTCCTCCTTTTATAACCTCAAAATATAATTACAGAGTGTAGTTTTATTCTACCAAGTCTGCGAGCAAATTTCAAGACCTTTTTGAAAAAGTTTCCTGCAAATCGCTCAAGATTGGCAGATTAGTTCTTCGCGCGGCGGGAAATAATGTCTTCCGCAACGCTCTTCGGAACTTCGTTGTAGTGGCTGGGTTCCATCACGTACTGGCCACGGCCCTGAGAACCGGAGCGCAGGTCGGTTGCGTAACCGAACATTTCGGACAACGGCACGTTGGCACGAATCTGCACGGCGCCGTTAATGTTTTCCGAGCCCTCCATCTGGCCGCGACGAGAAGCAATGTCACCAACGACAAAGCCCATATACTCGTCCGGAACAACAACAACCACTTTCATAATCGGTTCCATCAACACGGGGTCCGCCTTGCGCATTGCCTCTTTGAACGCCATAGAACCGGCAATCTTAAAGGCCATTTCAGACGAGTCAACCTCGTGATACGAACCGTCGTACAACGTGACCTTCACGTCCACAACGGGGTAGCCGGCAATGGTACCCGCGTGCATAGCACCTTGGATACCGGCGTCAACCGCAGGAATGTATTCCTTCGGAATCGAGCCGCCGACAATGGCGTTAACGAACTCGTAACCCTTACCGGTCTCGTTCGGTTCCACCTTAATTTTAACGTGACCGTACTGACCTTTACCGCCGGACTGACGGGCGTATTTCTGGTCAACGTCGGCGCCTTTGCGGATGGTCTCTTTGTACGCCACCTGCGGCGCGCCTACGTCGGCTTCCACCTTGAATTCGCGCAGCAAACGGTCAACAATAATCTCCAAGTGGAGCTCGCCCATACCGGCAATAATGGTTTGGCCCGTTTCCTCGTCGGTGTAGGTCTTAAAGGTGGGGTCTTCTTCCGCCAACTTGGCCAAAGCAATACCCATCTTTTCCTGACCGGCTTTGGTTTTGGGCTCAATCGCCACGCGGATAACCGGTTCCGGGAACTTCATGGATTCCAAAATAACGGGGTGCTTTTCATCGCACAGGGTGTTACCGGTGGTGGTGTTTTTCAAACCAATCGCCGCAGCGATGTCACCGGCGTACACAACGTCCAAATCCTTGCGGGAGTTGGCGTGCATCTGCACAATACGGCCCAAACGCTCGTTGGAATCTTTGCTGGAGTTGTACACCGTTTCGCCGGCCTTAACCGTACCGGAATACACGCGGAAGAACGCGAGTTTACCCACAAACGGGTCGGTCGCAATCTTAAACGCCAGCGCCGCAAACGGCTCGTCGTCGGAAGAGGGACGCGTCACCTCTTCTTCGGTGTCGGGGTTCACACCCTTAATCGCCGGAACGTCCAGCGGGGAGGGCATATAGTCCACAATGGCATCCAGCAATTTCTGAACGCCCTTGTTGCGGTAGGAAGTACCGCAGCACACCGGAACCATCGTGTTGGCGATGGTTGCCTTGCGGATAACGGCCTTGATTTCGTCAACGGTGATTTCCTCGCCGCCGAAGTATTTTTCCATCAATTCGTCATCCTGCTCGGCCACGGCCTCAATCAACTGCTCGTGGTAGGTGTTGGCCTGTTCCAGCATATCCGCGGGAATTTCCTCCACGCGCATATCCTTGCCCATATCGTCGTAATAAACGTCGGCTTTCATCTCCACCAAGTCCACAATACCCTTAAAGGTATTCTCCGAACCAATGGGGAGCTGAATCGGCACCGCGTTGCACTTTAACCGGTCGCGCATCATCTGCACCACGCGGTAAAAGTCCGCGCCCATAATGTCCATCTTATTGACATACGCCATACGCGGTACTTGGTATTCGTCCGCCTGACGCCACACCGTTTCCGACTGGGGCTCCACGCCACCTTTGGCGCAAAGCACCGTCACCGAACCGTCCAACACACGCAGGGAACGTTGCACCTCAACGGTGAAGTCCACGTGGCCGGGGGTGTCAATGATGTTAATACGGTGTTTGTCCGCCGTGCCCTGTTTATCCCAGTAGCAGGTGGTGGCAGCGGACGTAATGGTGATACCGCGCTCCTGCTCCTGCGCCATCCAGTCCATGGTTGCGCCGCCGTCGTGGGTTTCACCAATCTTGTAGTTCACACCGGTATAGTACAAAATACGCTCGGTCGTTGTCGTTTTACCGGCATCGATGTGCGCCATAATACCGATGTTTCTGGTTTTCGCCAAAGATACATCTCTTGCCATAAGTTATCCTCCTTCTTCCATAATACGGGTAGCGGATTACCAGCGGAAATGAGCGAATGCCTTGTTGGCTTCGGCCATTTTGTGGGTGTCGTCGCGTTTTTTCGCGGCACCGCCGTTCCCGTTCAGGGCGTCGAGGATTTCTCCGGCGAGACGCTCTCTCATCGTGCGCTCAGAACGGGCGCGCGAATAGTTTGTGAGCCAGCGCAGGCCCAACGTCTGACGACGGTCGGCACGCACTTCAATCGGAACCTGGTAGGTAGCACCACCCACGCGGCGGGCTTTTACCTCCAACAGAGGCATAATGTTTTCCATGCACTCTTCAAAGACTTCCAGGGGCTCTCTTCCGGTCTTTTCACGGATGATGTCAAAGGCATCGTAAACAATTTTCTGGGCAACGCCCTTCTTGCCGTCGTACATCACGTTGTTGATGAGTCTGGTCACCAATTTGGAATTGTAAAGCGGGTCGGGCAAAACATCGCGTTTTGCAATAGAACCTCTTCTCGGCACTTTACTTCCCTCCTTCATAGTAATGATATCATAGGTACTCGAAAGTGACATACTCCCGTTGGCGCCACAGTTGAGGCAGCATACAAAACGACGATAGCCGTTTATTGTAATCTGCCGCTACTATGTAGCCGCTGATGAAATGTCGAATTATTTGGCAGCACCTGCCTTGGGACGCTTGGCACCGTACTTGGAACGGGCCTGTTTGCGATTGGCAACGCCCTGTGCATCAAGGGTACCGCGCACGATGTGGTAACGCACACCGGGCAAGTCCTTAACACGGCCGCCGCGAATCAGCACCACGCTGTGCTCTTGCAGGTTGTGACCCTCGCCGGGGATGTAGGACGTTACTTCAATGCCGTTGGAAAGACGGACACGCGCTACCTTACGGAGAGCGGAGTTCGGCTTCTTCGGGGTGGTCGTCTTCACAGCCGTGCAGACACCGCGGTTTTGGGGAGAGTTTTGGTCGGTCGGAACGCGCTTTTTGGAGTTCCAGCCCTTCAACAGAGCGGGAGCTTTCGCCTTCTTTTCGAGTTCTTCTCTGCCCTTGCGGACCAACTGGTTAAAAGTGGGCAATCTGGACACCTCCTTACATATCTGTTCCCGTTTCTGTCCGGTTTTATCCCGACAAGCCACGGGGGCGCACCCGTTTTTGGGCATAGCTTACCCATTCGCGTATAACGCCACGCTTAGCAATTCTACCATAGCTACAGCGGCTTGTCAAGGGCTTTTTGCGCCGAATTTTCGCGGCTTTGCGGCGCAAATTTGTAACATTTCACAATAACAAAAAATATACTTGAAAATATACTTGACAAGTGCTCCCAAGCGGAGTATAATAGCCACTGTCATCACCAACACTTGCCGGTGTGATGGAATTGGCAGACGTAGTGGACTCAAAATCCACCGCTGGCGACAGCGTGCCGGTTCGAGTCCGGCCACCGGCACCAAAACACAAAAGGCACCCTTAGGGGTGCCTTTTGTGTTTTAATAGGCACCTCGTGCCCGTCGTTTATTTGCAACTTCCTCTTGCTTTTTGCGGCACTTGGGAGTACAATAGGTCAGACGTTATATAAAAAGGAAGCGAACTGTCGTGAACGTGTTATTATCTGTATCCGTTGCCCTGCTGGCGGGGCTGCTTATGACGCGCCTGTTCAAGCCACTGCGCTTGCCGTCCGTCACCGCCTACCTTATCGCGGGCGTGCTGGTGGGGCCGTATTGCTTGGGCGCGCTGGGCATTAACGGTTTGGGTTTTGCCACGGGGGAGGCGGTTGCCGGCCTGTCACTGGTATCAGAAGTGGCGTTGGGCTTTATTGCGTTTGCCATCGGCAACGAATTCCGTGTAAGCGAACTCAAAAAAACCGGCAAACAAGCGCTGGTTATCGGCGTGTTGCAGGCGTTGGTTGCCACCTTGCTGGTAGATTTAGGGTTGCTGGGCCTGCATTATCTTATGCCGGATAAACTCACTCTGCCGCAGGTGCTCACGCTGGGCGCCATTGCCACCGCTACCGCCCCTGCCGCCACGTTAATGGTGGTGCGGCAGTACAAAGCCAAGGGCCCGCTCACCAAACTGCTGTTGCCCATCGTCGCGTTGGATGACGCCGTGGGTCTGGTGGTGTTTGCGGTGTCGTTCGGCATTGCCAAAACCATGGTCAGCGGCGAGGTGGACTTGGTTTCCATTTTGGTTAACCCCTTGGTGGAAATTGCGTGTTCACTTTTGCTCGGCGCGGCAATGGGCTGGGTGCTCACGCAACTGGAACGGTTGTTCAACTCCAACACCAACCGCTTAAACCTCACCATTGCGCTGGTGTTTCTCACCGCGGCACTGTCGTCGCTGGAATTTCACATCGGGCCGGTACACGTTCACTTTTCTTCGCTACTGGTGTGTATGATGCTCGGCACGGTATTTTGCAACCTGTGCCCGTTATCGCACGACTTGATGGCGGCATCGGATAAATGGACGTCGCCCCTGTTCGCGTTGTTTTTTGTCATCAGCGGCGCGGAACTGGAACTCGGCGTGTTTGCGGACGTGGCTATCATCGGCATCGGCGCTATGTATATTATCACGCGCTCGCTGGGCAAATACTTTGGTACGCTGGGCAGTGCCAAACTGGTGCGGTGTGATTCCAAAATTTGCAAATACCTCGGCATTACGTTGTTGCCGCAGGCGGGCGTGGCACTGGGTATGTGCACCACGGCAATGCAGTTGGGCGAGCAAGGCCACCTCATTCGCAACATCACGTTGTTCGCGGTGCTCATTTACGAATTGTTCGGGCCGATATGCACCCGCTTGGCACTCACCGCCGCGGGCGAAATTCATCCCATTTCGGAGGACGTCAAAAACCGCCGCCACCACAAACTGGCGGCCGCGAAAACGCAATCCAAGTAACACAAACAACAAAAGGACCGAGCCACGGCTCGGTCCTTTTTATATGGTTTTTTATTTCCCCTCGTAACTCACAACGGATTGTACGTCGTAACCGGCGAGCGGGGCGCGGCCGTTCAGGCCTTCCAGTTCCATTAAAAACAGAATTTTTTCCACCGTACCGCCCACTTCCTCCACCAGTTTAATGCAGGCGGCCATCGTGCCTCCGGTGGCAAGCAAGTCGTCCACCAACACCACGCGCTGACCGGGAAGAATGGCATCGCGGTGCATTTCAATCACCGCCGAGCCATATTCCAGTTCGTATTCCTGCCACACCACTTCGCGCGGGAGTTTCCCTTGCTTGCGAATGGGCACAAACGGTTTGTGCAGGTTGTACGCCAACGGTGTACCTAAAATAAACCCGCGGGATTCCGCCCCCACAATCACGTCAAATTCCACGCCTTCCAGCAAGCGTTGCAATTCCTCAATCGCCAACTGCAAGCCGTCCGCGTCCTGCAACACCGAGGTAAGGTCGCGAAACATAATGCCCGGTTCGGGGAAATCCGGAATGGTCAGCACGTAATCTTTTACCGTTTTCATAGGTAGCGCCTCCTTTAACACACCTCTACTGTAACAGAAATTTCGCCAAAAGTAAAGACGAAAACCGTCATTTTCCGCAAAAATAAGTCGCACACAAACGAACACACCCCCACCCAAGCGGGCGGGGGTGTTGTTTGCTTGTTACGGTGTTTCCGCCGGTACGAATTCCAGTAAATCGCCAATGCTGCATTCCAGCACCGAGCAGATACGTGCCAGCACGTCGATGTCCAGCCGGGTAACGGTGTTGTTACAGTAATGATTCAGTTGGGTGCGCTGCATTTCTGCACGGTGGCACACCTTGTTTTTGCTGATACCGCGTTCTTTAATCAACGCTTCCAGTTTAATCGTAATTGTCCCGTACCGTTCCACGCCCCACATCTCCTTAACAAATCTTGACAATCATAGTCTAAATAAGTTACAATCAAAATATAAGTTCTAAAAAGTCTACTGTAACTTTTTATAGTGGGAGGCAAGAAGAAAATGGACAAGAAAAAAGGGATAATTGCGCTGTTTTTTTGCTTGTGGCTTACCGGTTGTCGGGCGAATGATACTGTACCTATTGATGTGCCGCCGGGATATACCGCTTATCAATTAACCTACGATTTTTCCTTGTGTTCTAACGCTTCTGTGGGAAATGACTGGGAAAACGCCGTTGTATTTGCGGGGAACGCAGTTGCGAGCGGTGAATATATTACCGTTCGAGACGGAGAGCATATTGTTTTGCAAGTCACGGTGTGTGAGAGAGACCGCTATCCGGATAGAGCGTCGGAGGAACTGAGTATCCCGAGCGTCGGAGGAGCGGCTACCTGCCGTCTAATTGTGCGCGAGAATCACGGACGATATACGGACAATTGCGCGATATGGGAATGTACTTGTACGGCAGAAATCGTGTAACAAACAAACGAACACACCCCCACCCAAGCGGGCGGGGGTGTGCTTATTTATGCAATTATTCCGCTTCAACCGGTTCGGCTTCCTCGCCGTCTTCCAGCATACTGCGCAGTGCGGCCACGTACGGGTCGTCACTCGAAGCGTGGGTGTTAATCACGTCCACGTTGTTGTACGTTTGCATACCCGTACCGGCGGGGATGAGTTTACCGATAATTACGTTTTCTTTCAGGCCCAGCAGCGGGTCGACCTTGCCCTTAATGGCGGCATCGGTCAGCACGCGAGTGGTTTCCTGGAACGACGCGGCAGACAGGAACGAATCCGTTGCCAGCGACGCTTTGGTAATACCCAACAGCACCGGCGAGCAGGTGGCTTCTTTCAAATGAATCTCGCCGGCCTCAATGCGGGCGCGCACGCGGGCGTTCTCCGCATCAAATTGCTGACGGTCAATCATCGCACCGGCCAACAGATACGTATCACCGGCATCGTCCACTTTCACCTTGCGCATCATTTGGCGCACAATAACTTCCACGTGCTTATCGTTGATGTCAACACCCTGCATACGGTAGGTGCGCTGAACTTCCTGAATCAGGTAGTTCTGCACCGCTTCCTCGCCGCTGACAGCCAAAATATCGTGCGGGTTGATGGAACCCTCGGTCAAGCGGTCGCCCTTTTTCACCACGTCGCCCTCGTGCACACGAATACGCGAATCAAAGGAGATAGCGTAACTGCGCTCGTCCACGTTTTCGGGGTCGGTGGAGGTAACGTAAATCACGCGCTTTTTCTTTTCCTCGCCCAAACGCACCACACCGTCAATCTCGGAAATGATGGCAAGCGACTTCGGTTTACGGCCCTCAAACAGTTCCTCAACGCGGGGCAGACCCTGCGTAATATCTTCTGCCGAGGCAACACCGCCCGTGTGGAAGGTACGCATCGTCAACTGCGTACCGGGTTCGCCAATGGACTGTGCCGCAATAATACCCACCGCTTCGCCCACGGTCACGGGGTCTACCGTGGCCAAGTTGGAGCCGTAGCACTTGGCGCACACGCCGTGTGCCGCCTGGCAAGTCAGCACGGAACGAATCGCAATGCGCTCCACGCCGTATTCCTTCACCAGTTTGTTGGCAATCGCCTCGTTCATCATCGTGTCGCGGCTTACCACCACTTCGCCGGTAGCCGGGTCCACAAAATCTTCTGCAAGGTAGCGACCCACCAAACGCTCGGTCAGCGGTTCAATCATTTCCTTGCCGTCTTTAATGTCGTACACCGTAATGCCGGCGTGCGTGCCGCAGTCGTCCTCGCGAATGATAACGTCTTGCGAAACGTCCACCAAACGGCGGGTGAGGTAACCGGAGTCGGCGGTACGCAAAGCGGTATCCGCCAAGCCCTTACGAGCACCACGCGACGAAATGAAGTATTCCAAAATGTTGAGGCCTTCGCGGTAGTTGGCACGAATCGGCACCTCAATGGTACGACCGGAGGTGTTGGCAATCAAGCCGCGCATACCCGCCAACTGACGAATCTGAGCAATGGAACCACGGGCGCCGGAATCCGACATCATATAGATGGGGTTGAACGGGTCCATGTTGTTGTTCAGTGCTTTGGTTACCTTGTCGGTCGTGTCGTTCCAAGTGCGGATAACCATTTGGTACCGCTCCTCGTCCGAAAGCAAACCCTGATTGTACAATTCGGTCACTTGGTCCACGGCGGCTTCCGCTTCGGCAATCAACTGCTTTTTCTCCGGCGGAATGGAGGCATCCACCACCGCCACGGTCAAAGCACCGCGGGTCGAATATTTGTAACCCTGCGCCTTAATGGCGTCCAACACCTCGGAGGTGCGGGCGGGGCCGTGTACTTTAATGCACTTGTCAATAATTTGGGACAACTGCTTTTTACCGACTTTGTAGTTCACTTCATACAAGAACATATCGTCGGTGGTGTTGCGCTCGGTCAGCCCCAAATCCTGCGGCACCGGCTGGTTAAAGATAATGCGGCCCACCGTGGTCTCCACCAAACGGGATTGGGAAACGCCGTCAATCTCCATCGTGCGGCGCACGCGAATTTTCGCGTGCAGACCTACTGCTTGTTGGGCATACGCCATCAGTGCTTCGTTTTCGTCGCGGAACACCTTGCCTTCGCCCAGTTCGCCCGGCTTTTCAACGGTCAGGTAGTAGGAACCCAGCACCATATCCTGCGTGGGAACGGTCACGGGGCGACCGTCAGAGGGCTTCAGCAAGTTGCCGGCCGCCAACATCAAGAAGCGGGCTTCCGCCTGTGCTTCGGCGGAAAGGGGCACGTGCACGGCCATTTGGTCGCCGTCAAAGTCGGCGTTAAACGCGGTACAAGCCAGCGGGTGCAGCTTAATGGCGCGGCCTTCCACCAGCACCGGTTCAAATGCCTGAATACCCAAACGGTGCAGCGTAGGCGCACGGTTGAGCATAACCGGATGGTCCTTAATCACAATTTCCAGTGCATCCCACACTTCGGGGCGCACGCGCTCCACCATTTTGCGGGCGGATTTAATGTTGCCGGCCACACCGGTTTCCACCAACCGCTTCATAACAAACGGCTTAAACAGTTCCAGCGCCATCTCCTTGGGCAGACCGCACTGGTACATTTTCAGTTCCGGACCAACCACAATAACCGAACGGCCGGAATAGTCCACGCGCTTACCCAGCAAGTTTTGGCGGAAACGCCCTTGCTTACCTTTCAGCATATCGGACAACGATTTCAGCGAACGGTTGTTGGGGCCGGTGACAGGACGACCGCGACGGCCGTTGTCAATCAGCGCGTCCACCGCTTCTTGCAGCTTACGCTTTTCGTTGAGCACGATAATGTCCGGCGCGCGCAATTCCAACAGCCGCTTTAAGCGGTTGTTGCGGTTGATAACGCGGCGGTACAAATCGTTCAAGTCGGAGGTGGCAAAACGGCCGCCGTCCAACTGCACCATCGGGCGAATATCCGGCGGAATAACCGGAACCACGTCCAAAATCATCCATTCGGGGCGGTTGCCGGAAAGGCGGAACGATTCCACCACTTCCAACCGCTTGAGCAAGCGGGCGCGCTTTTGACCGGAGGTGCCTTCCAGCTCCTCTTTCAGTTCCTCGGCCATTTTCTCCAAGTCAATGGCGGCAAGCAACTTCTTAATGTATTCCGCACCCATACCGGCGTCAAAGTCGTCCTCGTACTTTTCGCGCATATCGCGGTAATCTTTTTCGCTCAACACCTGCTTGGCTTGCAACGGCGTCGTGCCGGGGTCGGCCACAATGTACGAGGCAAAGTACAACACCTGCTCCAGCAAACGGGGCGAGATGTCCAGCAGCAAACCCATGCGGGAGGGGATACCCTTAAAGTACCAAATGTGCGACACCGGCGCAGCGAGTTCAATGTGACCCATACGCTCGCGGCGCACCTTGGCGCGGGTGATTTCCACGCCGCAACGGTCGCAGACCTTGCCCTTGTAGCGAATCCGCTTATACTTACCGCAGTGGCATTCCCAGTCTTTGGTAGGCCCAAAAATGCGCTCGCAGAACAAACCGTCGCGTTCCGGCTTTAAGGTACGGTAGTTAATGGTTTCCGGCTTTTTTACCTCACCGTAAGACCACGCACGGATTTGTTCGGGGGAGGCAAGACCGATTTTGATGGAATCGAAAACGTTGAATTCTATCATACTGTTCAGCCCCCTCTCTTAAACGTTGTCGGAATCGTCCGAGAAATCTGCATCGTCGCCGTCAAACAGTTCGACGCCGAATACGTCCTCAATCTCGGGCTCTTCCACGGCATAGCCGTCCAATTCATCCTCGTTGGTAACGGTGCTGAACGCCTCATCGTCGGCAGAGCCCACCGTGACCAGCGTGAGGTCATCGTCGTCCTCAAACGTCTGCATCAAGTCAATTTCCTGATTATCTTTGTTAAGCACCTTCACGTCCAGACCCAACGATTGCAGTTCCTTCACCAATACCTTAAAGGATTCCGGCACACCGGATTTCGGCACGTTCTGACCCTTAACAATGGATTCGTACGTCTTAACACGGCCTACCACGTCGTCGGATTTTACGGTAAGGATTTCCTGCAACGTGTAGGCGGCACCGTACGCTTCCAGCGCCCACACTTCCATTTCACCAAAACGCTGGCCGCCGAACTGCGCCTTACCGCCCAGCGGTTGCTGCGTTACCAGCGAGTACGGACCGGTCGAGCGGGCGTGAATCTTATCGTCAACCAGGTGGTGCAGTTTCAAATAATACATATAACCCACCGTAACGGGGTTGTCGAACTGCTCACCGGTACGTCCGTCGTACAACACGGTTTTGCCGTTGGGGTTTTTGCCGGCTTGCTCCAGCAATTCCTGCACGTCGGTTTCGTGTGCGCCGTCAAACACCGGCGTCATCACCTTAAAGCCCAGCGCCGCCGCCGCGTAGCCCAAGTGCACTTCCAGCACCTGACCAATGTTCATACGCGAGGGGACGCCCAGCGGGTTCAACACAATATCCAATGGCGTGCCATCGGGCAGGAAAGCCATATCCTCGCTCGGCAAAATGCGGGAAACAACGCCCTTGTTACCGTGGCGGGCGGCCATTTTATCGCCCACGCTGATTTTGCGTTTTTGAGCAATGTAGCAGCGAACCACCATATTCACACCGGGGCTCAGTTCATCGCAGTTGTCGCGGGTGAACACCTTAACGTCCACAATAATGCCGTACTCACCGTGCGGCACGCGCAGGGAGGTATCGCGCACCTCGCGCGCTTTTTCACCAAAGATGGCACGCAGTAAGCGTTCCTCGGCGGTCAGTTCGGTTTCGCCCTTGGGCGTCACCTTACCCACCAAAATATCGCCCGCACGCACTTCCGCACCAATGCGGATAATGCCGCGCTCGTCCAAATCTTTCAGCGCGTCGTCGCCCACGTTGGGAATGTCGCGGGTAATCTCCTCCGGCCCCAACTTGGTGTCGCGGGCTTCCATCTCGTATTCCTCAATGTGAATGGAGGTAAACACGTCCTCTTGCACCATTTTTTCGTTAATCAAAACGGCGTCTTCGTAGTTGTAACCTTCCCACGTCATAAAGCCGATAAGCGCGTTTTTACCCAACGCAATTTCACCGTTGCAGGTGGCGGGACCGTCGGCAATCACGTCGTTCGCTTCCAGGTGCTGGCCCGGCGCCACCACGGGGCGCTGGTTAATGCAGGTGCCTTGGTTGGAACGACCGAATTTCACCAACTGGTAGGTGTCAATCGTGCCGTCGCCGTCACGCTGAACCTTTACGCGGTCGGCAGAAACGTCCGTAACCGTGCCGGCATATTTGGCCAGCACGCACACGCCGGAGTCCACGCCCGCTTTGTATTCCATACCGGTACCCACAATGGGGGATTCGGTTTTCAGCAGCGGCACGGCTTGACGTTGCATGTTCGAGCCCATCAACGCACGGTTGGCGTCGTCGTTCTCCAAGAACGGAATCATCGCCGTAGCCACGGAAACGACCATCTTGGGCGAAACGTCCATATAGTCGATTTTGCTGCTTTCAATCTCCAAAAACTCGCTGCGGTGGCGGGCGTTTACGCGGTTGCGTACAAAACGGCCCTGCTCGTCCAGCGGTTCGTTGGCCTGCGCCACAATAAATTCGTCTTCCATATCCGCGGGCATATACACCACTTCGTCGGTGACAATGCCGGTTTCCTTATCCACGCGGCGGAACGGCGCTTCCACAAACCCGTATTGGTTAATGCGGGCAAAGGTCGCCAAATACGAAATCAAACCGATGTTGGGACCTTCCGGCGTTTCAATCGGGCACATACGGCCGTAGTGGCTGTAATGCACGTCACGCACTTCAAACCCGGCGCGGTCGCGCGACAAACCGCCGGGGCCCAAAGCGGACAAACGGCGCTTGTGCGTAAGTTCTGCCAACGGGTTGTTCTGGTCCATAAACTGCGAAAGCGGGGAAGAGCCAAAGAACTCTTTAATCGCCGCCACCACGGGACGAATGTTAATCAACGCCTGCGGGGTAACGGTTTCCATATCCTGCGCTTGCAGTGCCATACGCTCGCGGATAACGCGCTCCATACGCGAAAAACCAATGCGGAACTGGTTTTGCAACAGTTCGCCCATCGAGCGAATACGGCGGTTGCCCAAGTGGTCAATGTCGTCAGTCGTGCCAACGTCGTGAGCCAAGCAGTTTACGTAGTTAATGGAAGCGAGAATATCGTCCACGATAATGTGGTTGGGAACCAACTCGCTCGCGCGGGCAAGCAATTGTTCGGTCAGTGCTTCGTCGCCCTCGGCCGCTTCCAAAATCTCTTGCAACACCGAAAAACGCACGCGCTCGTTAACTACCTTTTTAACGGATTCGTACACTTCGGCACTCACAAACTTGGCAAGGTCCACCATGCCGTTGGAGATGATTTTCACCTCATGTTGCTCGCCGTGTGCTTCGGACAAGACGTACGCCACGCACACACCCGCATCCTCAATGGCACGTGCACGGTCGGCACGAATCACTTCGCCGACCTCCGCCAACACTTCGCCCGTTACCGGGTCCACCACGGGGCGGCTCAACCGGCAGCCGGCCAAACGGTTGGCAATACCCAACTTTTTGTTGTACTTGTAACGCCCCACGCGGGACAAATCGTACCGACGGGGGTCAAAGAACAGGTTTTCCAAATGCTGCTGCGAGTTTTCCAACGTCAGCGGCTCACCGGGGCGCAGTTTGCGGTACACTTCCAGCAACGCTTCCTCGGTGTTTTTGGTAATGTCCTTTTCCATCGTGGTGAGAATACGCTCGTCCTCGCCAAAGAAGTCCAGCAATTCCGCGTCGGAGCCGAGACCTAACGCGCGCACGAACACCGTAATCGGAATCTTACGGTTCTTGTCAATGCGAACGTAGAACATATCCGACGAATCGGTTTCGTACTCCAGCCACGCACCGCGGTTGGGGATAACGGTGGAGGTAAACAACTTTTTACCCGTGCCGTCGTAACTCATACCATAGTACACGCCGGGGGAACGCACCAACTGCGAAACAATCACACGTTCCGCGCCGTTAATCACAAACGTGCCGCTCTCGGTCATCAGCGGGAAATCGCCCATAAACACTTCGGATTCTTTAATTTCCCCT
>JAZRRV010000035.1:0-1361 GCA_045651085.1 Acutalibacteraceae bacterium | reverse complement strand
CCGGACGAATCGTACCACGGTGTGGTATATACCGAGCAGTTTGGCAAGGCGGCGTATATTACCAAAGCGCGCACGCAGTTAATGCGCGACTTGGGTACCACCCCCCAACCGTTGGCGGCTTTCATCCTCAATTTGGGTTTAGAAACGCTGGCGGTGCGTATGGAACGCCATTGCGCCAACGCCGAAAAGGTGGCGCAATATTTGGCAAATAACGAGAAAATCAGTTGGGTGAACTACCCTGCTCTGCCCGATTCCGACCAGCACGAATTAATGAAGAAGTATCTGCCCCGCGGTTGCTGCGGTGTGATATCCTTTGGTATTCGCGGCGGGCGCGAGGCGGCGTGCAAGTTTATGAACTCGTTAAAACTGGCTGCCGTTGTGGTACACGTGGCGGATGCGCGCACTTGCGTGCTGCATCCCGCCAGCACCACGCACCGGCAATTAACCGACGAACAACTCGTTGCCACCGGCATTACACCGGATATGATTCGGTTCTCGGTGGGCATTGAGGACAGTGCCGACATTATTGCGGACATTGAGCAAGCGTTGGCACAAGTATAACGCGCAAGGAGGTTGGCGGTATGCCGATTAAAATTCCCAACCAACTACCCGCCACGCAAACGCTGACGGATGAAAATATTTTTGTCATTACGGAGACGCGGGCACTGACACAGGACATTCGTCCGCTGAAAATTTTATTGCTGAATTTAATGCCCAAAAAAATCGTCACCGAAACGCAGTTTGCGCGCCTGCTGGGCAACACGCCGTTACAGGTGGAACTGGAACTGATTCACACCCGCACGCACAAGTCGCGCCATACGCCGACTGACCATTTGCTGACGTTTTACAAAACGTTTGACGATATTAAGCATCAAAAGTACGACGGGCTGATTATTACCGGCGCACCGGTGGAGCAGTTAGCGTTTGAGGACGTGGAATACTGGGAAGAATTGTGTGAGATTTTTGAGTGGAGTAAAACCAACGCCACCAGCACACTGCACATCTGTTGGGGGGCGCAAGCGGGGCTCTATTATCATTACGGCATTAAAAAATACCCGTTAGATTCCAAGTTGTTCGGTGTTTTTCCGCACACGGCGGACCGCAAACAATCCATTTTGTTCCGCGGGTTTGACGACGTGTTTATGATTCCTCATTCCCGCTACACCACGGTGCGGCGGGAGGATGTTGAGGCGGTGCCGGAACTTAAAATTTTGGCATCCTCGCCGCAGGCAGGGATATATGCCATTGCCACCGAACAAGGACGGCAAATCTTTTTAACGGGGCACGCGGAATACGACGCCACCACCCTGCGCGATGAGTACGAACGCGATAAGTCGGTGGGGCTTGACACGGACATTCCG
>JAZRRV010000034.1:0-1478 GCA_045651085.1 Acutalibacteraceae bacterium | reverse complement strand
GCAAACCCGTGTTCGGTGAATCCCTGCGCGCGCAAGGATTCATCCGCGCGAGCAATGTACGCGCGGATTGCCTCGTTGTTTTGAATGTTCTCAAAGGTAACGATACGACATCACTCCCGTTAGTTGTTACGACATAATTTTGCGACACATTCTACGTGCGCGGTGCGCGGAAACATATCCACCGGAGTAACGCTCTGTGTTACGTAGCCGTGCTCCGCAAAACGCTGCAAATCACGCGCCAACGTGGCGGGGTCGCAAGAAACATACACCACGCGGTCGGGCTGCATACCCGCCACGGTATGAATCAATGCCGGTTCACACCCTTTGCGCGGCGGGTCAAGTACCACCACGTTAGGGTGCCAGCCCTCCGCCGCCAACTGCCGTGCCGCCGCGGCGGCATCTGCCGCAATAAAGCGCGCATTGGTAATCCCGTTTTCCTGTGCGTTGCGCACGGCATCCTCCACGGCTTGCGGAACAACTTCCACACCCACCAGTTCGCGTACGCGGTGCGCCATTGACAAACCGATAGTCCCCGTTCCGCAATACAAATCCAGCAACTTCTCTTTGCCGGTAAGCGCCGCGGCATCCGCCGCCAAGCCGTACAACCGTTCGGCCTGTGTGCGGTTTACTTGATAGAATGAGAGCGGTGATAAACGGAACTTGAGCCCGCACAGCGTATCCGTAATATACGGTTTTCCGTACAAGGGGTAACTGACCTTACCCAACACCACGTTGGTGTCCGCCGCGTTGATGTTCACCATCACCGATGTAATCTCCGGCACGGCTTCAAGCAGAGCGCGCACCAAACCATCGGTATCCGGCAATTTGCCGCTGGTGCACACCAAACATACCATACATTCCCCACTACGCTCGCCCGCACGAATGTAAATGTGGCGCAACAATCCCGCACCGGTGGTTTCGTCGTAAACAGACACACCGTTGGCCTTTGCCCATTTTACAATGGCGTCCAGTACGGCGCGAAAAGCGGTCGGCTGCAACAAACAATCCCGCTGTTCTATAACGCGGTGACTGCGTGCGGCGTACAATCCAATGCGCGGACGATGTTCACCCGCTGCCACGGGATACTGTGCCTTGTTGCGGTAACGGTCAGGTTGTTCGCACGCAACAATAGGTTGCGGTTCCAGTGCGAGTCCGCCGATGCGATGCAACGCATCCGCCACGCGCTGCCATTTGCAACGCAGTTCGGCATCGTAAGAAATATGGCGATACGTGCACCCGCCGCATTTACCAAAAGCGGGGCAATCCACCTCTGCCACGCGGTCGGGCGAAGCGGAAACCAACTCTTCTACCTTGCCATATGCCAAGTTCTTTTGCACCTTCCCCATACGGCAGTCAACGGTATCCCCCCCCGCCGTAAACGGCACAAACACCCCAATGCCCCTCTCGCCCCCGGTGGGTGTATACCGCCCAATGCCGCTGCCTTCGGCGCTCATTGCCGTAATACACAGCGGTATAAT
>JAZRRV010000033.1:0-14314 GCA_045651085.1 Acutalibacteraceae bacterium | reverse complement strand
ATGCGAATGGCGTATTCCACCAGTTCCCCGTTGTTGCGAATGGAGACGTTGCGGCTGTATTGCTCTTGCGTGAGGGTTTGTTCCAAAATGTTGCCAAGTTGGACCTCCGCCCACGTGCCGCGCGCCTTTACATTGGTGAGTACGCGTTGCACGTCCGCAACGCCGCCGGCGAGTTCTTTCATCTCGCCCAGCGATTTGTACACGTTTTGCAACTGCTCGCCCACCGCTTGAAAACTGGAATCCAACCGTTTGGCGAGCGTGCTTTGCAACTTCTCGTCCACGGTTTCACGCATTTGGTCGAGTTTTTTCTCGTTGCTTTCTTGTAAGCCGCGCACCGCCGCAGTAAGCGCCGCGTTTAACTTTTCTTGATTTTCGCCGGACGCTTTGAGCGTTTCCTTTTGCCCCTCTGCCAAAATACGGGACATTTCCCGCAACATATCGTTCAGTTCGCGGCGGGTGCTGCGCAGTTCTTCCCGCAGGCGGATTTCCGTCTCGGCAAGGGTTACAGACGTGTTGCTGTTCGGTTTGCGGAACAACAACACCAGCAGGCACACCAGCACAATGACCAGCAGTGCGAGAAGGATATACAGTTCCATACTACTCACTCCTGCTCGTTGTTATTGGTGGGCGCGGGGGTCGCGGGTTTACCGCCTTTGCCGCCTTTGCCGTCACGAATGATGGTTACGTCGTTACGGTGTAGGGTAACCGGCGGCGAATCGGGATTCTTTTCCAGCCGAACTTTAAGAGCACCGGTGAGCAAATTCACATCCACCACCGTGCCGTGGCCCTCCGCCGTGTTGACGAGCGCGCCTTGCCGCGGCGTCGTTTTAAGCAGAGAGGTATACGCCTCTTGCTCGTATTTTAAGCAACACATCAACCGCCCGCACGTGCCGGAAATTTTGGTGGGGTTGAGCGACAACCCTTGGTCTTTGGCCATGCGAATGGAGACGGGGTGAAAATCCGACAAGAACTGGGAACAGCAAAGCGGCCGACCGCAAATGCCCAATCCGCCCAGCATTTTCGCTTCGTCGCGCACACCCACCTGCCGCAGTTCAATGCGGGTGTGGAACGTGCTTGCCAAATCCTTGACCAAGTTGCGGAAATCCACGCGACCCTCGGCGGTGAAGTAAAACAAAATTTTAGAACCGTCGAAGGCGCATTCCGCACTGATGAGTTTCATATCCAACCCGTGGGCGGTAATGCGCTCCGCGCACACCTTCAGTGCTTCTTCTTCCCGCGCGGCGTTTTCCTCAACACGGCGGATATCCTCCGGCGTGGCGGGGCGAACAACCGGGCGCAACGGCTGAATAATATCTTCCTCCGCTACGTCGCGATTGGCCATGCCTACCTCGCCGCACTCTAAGCCCCGAGAGGTTTCCACAATCACCGCATCGCCCACGTTCAGCGTATACCCCGCGGCATCAAAGTAATACAGTTTCCCCATATTCTTAAAACGAACACCAATGATATTTTTCATAACCGTTCCGACCTTTCTATTTTCCGGCTGCGCGCCGCAAACGAGCGCACAACAACGTAAGCAACAGTGTGTAATTCATATTGCGCAGGCGGTTGGCCTGCAGTTCGCCCAGTTCGTCTAACACCGCCAGCAGTTGTCGGTGGGTAAGGGCCGCCGCCAACGCTTGCGCCGATTCCGGTGCCGTGCTGAGATAGGGCACGTTGCCGTAGCGGCAAAGCAACGCGTCGCGCACGATGAGTTGCAAACCGCCCAACACGGCGGAAAATGCTTCCCGATTGCTTTCCAGCGGTGCGGTGGCTTTGAGCAACGCCAGCTCCGTGGGAGCAACCAAGCCGTGCGCCAGCACGGGGAGCAACTCCAAAATATCGCGGTACGAGCCGTCTTGCAAACTGCGCGCCGCTTGCCCGATAACACCGCCCCACAACGTGGCGGCACGGAGTAATTCCTCCTCGTCGCGCCCGGGGAGCAGGTGGCGCAACACCGGTACGGCTTCCGCCGGTTCCACGCCGCCCAGCGTTAACGGAAACAACCGAGAACGCACGGTTTCCAGTAATTGTGACCGATTTTCACACGTTAAAATCAGCCGTACACAAGCGGGCGGTTCTTCCAGCAATTTCAGCAAGGCGTTTTGCGCTTGCTCCGTCATCGCTTGTACGTCGCACAAAATAAATACCCGCACGGGTGCTTCGTTGGGTAGAACGTGCGCTTCCTCCCGCAGAGAACGCACCGCATCAATGTGAAAAGAGCGTGATTCTCCGCTGCCGCCCAGTTCCGTAACGTCGGGGTGCAGGGCGCCCAGCGCTTTGTGACACGCGACGCAGCGACCGCAGGGACGTTCGCCCGATTCGCGGCACACCAGCGCCGCGGCAATTAACCGCGCTAGGGTGCGGCGACCGCTGCCGACGGGGCCTTCAATCAGCAGAGCGTGGGGGAGGGCGTTGGCTTCCAACCGTGCAGAAACAAGCGCTTTAACGGCGCTGTTGCCGATAAAAGCCGAACCGTTTGGCAAAGACCAGTTCATAGCACGTCCTCCGTTTCACAATACTCCACCGTCTATTATACTTCATTTTATGTATACTGGCAAGAATTTTCTTGACATTTACCGTGGAAAGACGTACCATTATTGCAAATGGGTTGCATTAACAAAAACGGGAGGATTTCAGTGAAACAACATTACGGACACATTGCCGCCTTGCTGGCGGTGATTACTGCCCTGTCGCTGGGGGTGACGGCGTTGTGTGGTGTGCGCGTGCCGACGAACCGCGAAAACACCCTTTCGGTCACCGCGAGTTTTTACCCTGTTTATACGGCGGCGCTGCAGGTGGTGGGTGATACGCAGGGAGTAGAGGTGCGTTGTTTAACGCAACCGGCTACGGGTTGCCTGCACGATTATCAACTGTCACCGGCGGAGCGTTTCGTGTTGGAGGAGACGGATGTCCTTATACTGAACGGTGTGGGGGCAGAGGCGTTTTTGGAGAGTACGTTGGCATCGTTGCCGGCGTTGCGTACGGTGGATACTTCGGCGGGGCTTAACTTGGAGCAAGAGCACAGCCACGAACACGAAGGGCATACTCACGCGCACAACGAGCATATTTGGATGAATCCCGTGTATTATGCGTACCAAGTGGAGGTCATTCGCGAGGCGTTGTGTGCCGCCGACCCGTCCCATGCCGCGGCGTATACGCGCAATGCTACGCAGTATATCCAAAAAATTAAACAAAGCGCCGCCGCGCTCAGCGAGGCGGCGGGGGCGTTGTCCGTGGAGGCGGCGCTGGTGTTTCACGATTCAATGACGTATGTGGCACACACGCTGGGTTGGGACGTGCTGGCCACGTTGCCGCTGGGAGAGGATTCCGGTATTTCGGCATCCGCGGCGGCCGCTGCCGCCGATGCTGTGCGCGGGAAAGAGACGGTGCTTTTGTACGACAACCAATATGCCGTACAAATGACGGATTTGGCGCAGTATGCCGCCCGCAGTGCCGTGGTGGTGCTGGACAGTGCGGTGTTACCCCGCGTCGGTGTGGCGGACAGTGAGGCGTGGTTGCACGCGATGGCGGCAAACACACAAGCGTTAAAGGAGGCGGCAAAATGAGCGAGTGTCGGTTGCATTGCTTAAAAATTGAGCATATCGGCGTTGCGTTGGACGGCAAGGTGTTGTTGCACAACGTGGGGTTACACGCACACTGCGGCGAAATGACGGCGCTTATCGGGCGGAACGGCGCGGGGAAAAGCACGTTGCTGAAAGCCATTTTGGGCGAAATTCGGCATACCGGCAGTGTGGAGTTTTCCGGACACAACGGCACGCCGGTTAGGGGACGCCGTCCCCGCATTGGGTACGTTCCGCAAACGCTGGCGGTGGACAGTCATTCTCCCGCCACGGTGTACGATATGTTGTTGGCGTTTACCAGTGCGTATCCCGCGTTTTTGCCGCGCCGCCGCCGTACGGTGCAACGGTTTGAGAGCCATTTGGAAAAATTCCACGCCGAGGGGTTGTTGGACCAACCGCTGGGGCGGTTATCGGGTGGCGAATTGCAGCGGGTATTGTTGGCGGCGGCAACGTTGCCTTGCCCCGATTTGTTAATTTTGGATGAACCGGTTTCCGGTGTGGACCGCAAGGGCTTGGCGGAATTTTATCGCGTGGTGGAGGAACTGAAAGAGCGGGAGGATTTGGTGATTTTACTGGTTTCTCACGATTTGGAATATGTGCGCCGCCACGCTGACCGCGTGGTGTTGCTGGACCAAACCGTGCGTGCTTACGGTACACCGGAGGAGGTATTTACCTCGGCGGCGTTTGCCGAGGCGTTTGGCGCAAAGGAGGGGTACGACGATGCCGATTGCTGAATTGTTTGCCTATGATTTTTTGCGCCGTGCGGTGATTGCCATTGTGCTGATGATGCCGTTGTTTTCTTTGCTCGGCACCTTGGTGGTAGACAATAAATTGTCGTTTTTTTCGGATGCGCTGGGGCATTCTGCGCTTACCGGTGTAGCGGTGGGCGTTATATGCGGTTTGGCCGACCCCGAACCCGCTATGGCACTGTTCGCGGTGGTGTTTGCGTTGCTGATGAACGCCATTCGCCATTCGCGCCTTTCTTCTACCGATACGGTTATCGGTGTGTTTTCTTCTTGCGGGGTTGCGCTTGGTTTGGTGCTGATTTCACGTAACAGCGGGTTTGCCGGGTACCAAAGTTTGCTCATTGGGGATATTCTTTCGATTACCGATAACCAACTGTGGGTGCTGGGTGGTTTACTCTTGGCGGTTGCGGTAATTTGGCTGTTATGTTTTAACGGGTTTTACGCCGTATCGCTCAGCCCGTCGCTGGCGCGCAGTAAAGGGTTGCGCACCAAGTGGTTGGATAATTTGTTTGTGGTGGTGCTGGCGCTTTCGGTTATGTTTGCGATTCGTTGGGTGGGGTTATTGCTGATTAACGCCATGCTGGTGTTGCCTGCCGCCGCCGCCCGCAACGTGGCACGGGGGATGCGCTGTTACTTGGTGTTAGCGGTGGTGTTTTCCCTGTTTTCCGGATTGTTGGGGCTTATGCTTTCGTGGTTAAACGCGGTGGCTACCGGACCAACCATTGTATTGGTGAACACGGCGGTGTTTTTTGGGACGTTTTTCATAGCCCGCCGCGAAGGAAAATGAGGAAAAACCGAGGGTATATGCCCTCGGTTTTTTGCTTGACAAACGCCGATAACGGCATATATACTGAACTTGTGATAAAACTGAAAGAAGGGGAGGGGTGAACTCATGGAACGCTACACCGTAACGGGAATGAATTGCGCCGCATGCAGTGCGCGGGTGGAAAAAGCCGTGTTAAACACGACGGGTGTTACCGCTTGCTCGGTAAATTTGTTAACTCATACCATGCAGGTGGAGGGTACGGCCACCCCCCAAGCGGTGATTGCCGCCGTGGAGCACGCGGGCTATGGTGCGCAGCATGAGGGTGAGCCGAGCCCCACGCAAAAACAAGATGATGGTGAGACGGACACCGAAACGGCGGCACTGCGCCGCCGCTTGGTGGCATCACTTGGCCTTTTGGCGATATTAATGTACGTTTCGATGGGACACGTGATGTGGGGATGGCCGTTGCCCGCCATTCTCAGTGAAAACCCCGTGGCAGTGGGGCTGGTGCAGTGGATACTCACGGCGGCGGTAATGGTGATAAATCAACGGTTTTTTATCAGCGGGGTGCGGGGGTTGCTTCATCGGGCACCCAATATGGACACGCTGGTATCGTTAGGTGCGGCCGCGGCGTTTGGGGACAGTACGGCGGTGTTGTTTTCTATGTCGGCGGCATTGGTGCGTGGTGATGCAGCGGCCGCCGCGCACGGGTTGCACGACTTGTATTTTGAATCGGCGGCTATGATTTTGGCGTTAATTACGGTGGGGAAACTGTTGGAGTCGCACTCCAAGGGAAAAACCACCGATGCGTTGCGCCAGCTGATGCGCTTGGCACCGAAAACGGCGGTGGTATGGCGCGACGGAGCGGAAGTTACCGTGCCGATTGAGCAGGTGCGGGCGGGCGACGTGTTTGTGGTGCGGCCGGGCGGCAGTATACCGGTAGACGGTGTGGTGCTGGAAGGGCACAGTGCCGTGGATGAATCGGCGCTTACGGGGGAGAGTATTCCGGTGGACAAAACGGTGGGCGACTCCGTTTCTGCCGCCACGCTGAATCGGTCGGGTTTTTTGAAATGTGAGGCCACCCGTGTGGGCGAAGATACCGCTTTTTCGCAAATTATCCGAATGGTGAGCGATGCGGCGGCCACCAAAGCCCCGATTGCCAAAATTGCGGATACGGTTTCGGGCGTGTTTGTGCCCACGGTTATGGGCGTTGCCGCCTTGACCGTGGTTGTGTGGTTGCTGACGGGTGCGGGCGTGGGCTTTGCGTTGGCACGCGGCATTTCGGTGTTGGTGATTAGTTGTCCGTGTGCCTTGGGGTTGGCAACGCCCGTAGCCATTATGGTAGGCAACGGTGTGGGCGCCCGACACGGTATTTTGTTCAAAACGGCGGCTTCACTGGAACAGGCCGGCAAAGTAGCGGTGGTGGCGTTGGACAAAACCGGTACCATTACCGCCGGCGAGCCGCAAGTGACGGCAGTAATGCCTGCAGGTGTTGCCGAGGAGGAACTGTTAACAGTGGCCGCCGCGTTGGAGCAACACAGCGAACATCCGTTGGCACAGGCGGTAATGCGGGAAGCAGCGCGCCGAAAAATAACGCCGCCTGCCGTGACAGCGTTTGAGGCGTTGCCCGGCAACGGTGTGTATGCCGAGCAAGCAGACGAGCCGCTGCGAGGCGGCAGTGTGGCGTTTATGAGCGAACACGCAGTAGTATCCGCAGAGCAACAAAAGCAGGCGCAGGCGGTGGCAGAGGCGGGGGCAACCCCCTTGCTGTTTGCCCGCAATGACCGATTGCTGGGGATAGTGGCGGTTGCGGATACCATAAAACCCGATAGCCCCGCCGCCGTGAACGAATTGCGCCGTATGGGGTTGCGCGTGGTTATGCTGACCGGCGACAACGAACGCACGGCGCGCGCCATTGGCACACAGGTTGGCGTGGACGAAGTGATTGCCGGTGTGTTGCCGGACGGCAAAGAGGCCGTGGTGCGCGAACTGCAAAAGCACGGTGCCGTGGCCATGGTGGGTGACGGCATTAACGACGCCCCCGCACTGACGCGCGCCGACAGCGGCATTGCCATTGGTGCGGGTGCCGACGTGGCCATGGACGCCGCTGACGTGGTGTTGGTGAAAAACCGATTATCGGACGTGCCTGCGGCGATACGACTCAGCCGTGCAACGCTTCGCAATATAAAACAAAATTTGTTTTGGGCATTTATTTACAACTTACTGGGTATTCCCCTGGCGGCGGGGGTGTTTATCCCCCTGCTGGGGTGGCAGATGAACCCGATGTTCGGCGCACTGGCGATGAGTTTGTCCAGCGTGTGTGTGGTATCCAACGCGCTGCGGCTAAACCGATTTCGGGTTATTCCCACGGAAAGATAAAAAAGAACCGCACCCACTTGTGGGTGCGGTTTTGCGTTATTCGGTTTCGGGCGGGGGCGTGGGTTCTACACGGCGAATGTGCACCAGTTCCACGCGGCGTTCATCCATTTGTAACACGGTGAACTCCAAACCCCCGTAGGTTACTTGCGCGTTTTCGTCCGCGGCGGGGATGCGCCCCAATTGGTCAATGAGGAAACCCGCCAGCGTTTCGTAATCCCCTTCGGGGAAGGTCACGTCCAGCAGTTCGCCCACTTCGTCAATCGCCATGGCACCGTCCACTTCAAAAGAATTGTCCGCCCGTTGTTTGACTTCTTCTTCCTCGTGGTCGTATTCGTCTTGAATACTGCCCACAATGGATTCCAGCAAATCCTCCATAGAGACAATGCCGGCAAGACCGCCGTATTCGTCCACCACCATGGCGAGGTGAACGTGTTTTTCCGTCATTTCTGCCAGCAAGTCTTGGCAGTTTTTGGTGCCGGGCACAAAGTACGCGTCCCGCAACAGCGAGCGCAGCGACAAGTCCTCCGGCAAGGGTTTGCCCACGTAAGGCAATAAATCTTTAATGTACAGAATACCGATGACGTGGTCAATATCTTCCTCATACACCGGCACGCGGGAAAACCCTTCCTCCACGCTGATGTTCAGCGCGTCCTGCACGGTGTCGTCGTCCGCGTCCAGGGCTTCTACCTCGGTGCGGGGCGTCATAATATCTTCGGCGGTCATATCGCCGAATTCGAAGATATTGTTTATCATATCCTTTTGAGAGCCCTCAATAACGCCTTTTTCCTCGCCGGCGTCCACCAGTTGCAGAATGTCCTCCTCCGTTACGTTTTTGCGGCGGTCGGACAAGCGCTTGGACAGCGATTTCCAAAACGAGTTGGCGGGCGTCATATTCCCATCAGGAGCAGGGTCGGCCATAATGTAAAATTTCCCCTTTCGATTGTTAATTTTCTCTATCATAGCGAATTTTACCAAAATTGTCAAATCGGTGAAACCGCGCGGGGGTGTGTGCGCGCCATTAATCCGTCGTTTTTTCAAAATCAGCAGGCCATAAGGCGGTGTTTTGATGAAAAATTGCCCAAAACGCGCTTTTTTCAAAAAAATACGCCAAATCCCCTTTTTATTCTTTACAGTTGCCGAAAAATGTGCTATCATTATCCTTGGTGTGTTCTGCACCAACCAATGGTTTCTATTATCCTAAAAGGAGGACATATTTCTATGGCAAGAAAGTTCAAAACCATGGACGGTAACAACGCGGCGGCGCACGTATCCTATGCGTTCACCGAAGTGGCGGGCATTTACCCCATCACGCCGTCCAGCCCGATGGCCGACTACGTGGACCAATGGTCTGCGGCCGGTCTCAAAAACATTTTCGGTACCACGGTTAAGGTGTCGGAAATGCAGTCCGAAGCCGGCGCCGCCGGTACGGTGCACGGTTCTCTCGCGGCGGGTGCAATGACCACCACCTATACCGCGTCGCAGGGCCTGTTGCTGATGATTCCCAATATGTACAAAATCGCCGGTGAGCTGTTGCCCTCCGTGTTCCACGTGTCCGCCCGTTGTGTGGCGTCCCACGCGCTGAACATTTTCGGCGACCATTCCGACGTGTATGCTTGCCGTCAGACCGGCTTTGCTATGTTGGCGGAAACCAACACGCAGGAAGTAATGGACTTGGGCGCCGTGGCGCACTTGGCTACCATTAAGAGCCGCGTGCCGTTCATCAACTTCTTTGACGGATTCCGTACCTCGCACGAGATTCAGAAGATTCAAGTGTGGGATTATGACGATTTGGCCGAAATGTGCGACATGGACGCCGTGGCGGCGTTCCGCAAGCGCGCGCTCAATCCGGAACATCCGGTAATGCGTGGCTCGCACGAAAACGGCGACATTTTCTTCCAACACCGTGAGGCGTGCAACGCTTACTACGATGCTGTTCCCGGTATTGTGGAAGAGTATATGGGCAAAGTGAACGCCAAGTTGGGCACCGATTATCAGTTGTTCAACTACTACGGTGCGCCGGATGCTGACCGCGTGATTGTGGCGATGGGTTCGTTCTGCGACGTGGCGGAAGAAGTGATTGATTACCTGACGGCTGCCGGTGAAAAAGTCGGCTTGATAAAGGTGCGTTTGTACCGTCCGTTCTCTGCCAAGCACTTGGTAGCGGCTATTCCGGAAACGGTGAAGACCATTGCCGTGCTGGACAGAACCAAAGAACCCGGCGCGCTGGGCGAGCCGCTGTATTTGGACGTTGTGGCGGCGTTGGCTGCACAGGGTCGCACGGGTATTCGCGTGTTGGGCGGCCGTTACGGCTTGGGTTCCAAAGACACCCCGCCCTCCAGCGTGTTTGCCGTGTACAAGGAAATGACCAAGGCCGAGCCGAAGACGCAGTTCACCATCGGCATTAACGACGACGTTACGCATTTGTCGTTGGACGAGGAGGAAGCTCCCAACACGGCGGCTGCCGGCACCATTGAGTGTAAATTCTGGGGCTTGGGCGGCGACGGTACCGTTGGCGCGAACAAGAACTCCATTAAGATTATTGGTGACCATACCGATAAGTATGTGCAGGCGTACTTCCAGTATGACTCCAAAAAGACCGGCGGTATCACCATTTCGCACCTGCGTTTTGGCGACCAGCCGATTAAGAGCCCTTACTACATTAATAAGGCGGACTTTGTGGCGTGCCACAACCCCTCTTATGTACTCAAGGGCTACCAGATGGTGAACGACGTTAAACCGGGCGGCGTGTTTATGATTAACTGCCAGTGGAGTCCGGAGGAGTTGGATAAGCACTTGTCGGCGGATACCAAGCGGTATATTGCCAACAACAACGTGCAGTTGTACACCATTAACGCCATTGATTTGGCTATGCAGATTGGTATGGGCAAACGCACCAACACCATTTTGCAGTCGGCATTCTTCACGCTGGCTAAGGTAATGCCGCAGGAAGAAGCCATTCAGTATATGAAAGACGCTGCCACCAAGTCCTACTCCAAAAAGGGTATGGACATTGTGGAAATGAACCACAAGGCGATTGATGCCGGTGCTACCGCGTTTGTGAAGATTGACGTGCCCGCCACTTGGGCAGACGCCGTGGATGATACGGTTCAAGTGAGTGAGAACGGCCCCGAAAAACTGGTGAAAATGGTGGATACCATTATGAAACCGGTGGGCAAGATGGACGGCGATTCGTTGCCGGTGTCCGCGTTTGTGGACCACGCAGACGGTACGTTTGAACTGGGTGCCGCTGCTTACGAAAAACGCGGCGTGGCCGTGATGGTTCCCTCTTGGGAGCAAGATACCTGCGCTAAGTGTAACCGTTGCTCGTTCGTTTGCCCGCACGCTACCATTCGTCCCTTTGCACTGAACGAGGAAGAAGTAGCGGCGGCTCCCGAAGCAATGAAAAAAGCGCCCAAGCCGGTTATTAAGACCAACTACACTTACACGCTGGCCATTTCCCCGATGGATTGTATGGGTTGCGGCGTTTGCGTGGGCGTGTGCCCGACCAACTCGCTCAAAATGGTTTCTCGCGAGTCGCAACAAGACCAGCAGGAAGTGTTCGATTACTGCGTGGCCGAAGTGGCAGACAAGCCCGAAGTGCAGAGCAACACCGTTATCGGCAGCCAGTTTAAGCGCCCGTTGCTGGAGTTCTCCGGTTCTTGCGCCGGCTGTGCCGAAACCGCGTATGCGCGCCTTATCACCCAGTTGTTTGGTGGCCGTATGTATATCTCCAACGCCACCGGTTGCTCCTCCATTTGGGGCGGCCCTGCGGCAACCTCTCCCTACACGGTAGATAAAGACGGCCACGGTCCCGCGTGGGCAAACTCCTTGTTTGAGGACAACGCCGAGCACGGCTTTGGTATGTACTTGGGTCAAAAAGCCATTCGCGCCAGCTTGATTGAGCAGGTGGCAGCTATGGCGGAATCCGACAAGGCCTCGGCGGAATTCAAGGCCGCGGCGGATGCGTATTTGAACTCCGTCAACAACGGTGCCGACAATGCGAAGGCAACCAAGGAACTCATTGCTGAGTTGGAAAAAGCGGCGGCCGAGGGATGCCCGACGGCACCGGCTATTCTGGAAAAGAAAGAGTACCTGTCCAAGAAATCTGTGTGGATTTTCGGTGGCGACGGTTGGGCTTACGACATCGGCTTCGGCGGCGTGGACCACGTGTTGGCATCCGGTGAAGACGTGAACATTATGGTGTTTGATACCGAGGTGTACTCCAACACCGGCGGTCAAGCGTCCAAAGCATCGCAAATCGGTCAGGTGGCACAGTTTGCCGCAGCCGGTAAGGCGATTGCCAAGAAGAGTTTGGCAGAAATTGCGATGTCCTATGGCTACGTGTACGTGGCACAGATTGCGATGGGCGCCGATATGAACCAAACCATTAAGGCGATTGCGGAAGCCGAAGCGTATCCGGGTCCGTCCTTGATTATCGGTTACTCCCCCTGTGAGATGCACAGCATTAAGGGTGGTATGGTCAACTGCCAAGCGGAGATGAAGAAGGCCGTGGAAAGCGGTTACTGGAATATGTTCCGCTTTAACCCCGCTGCCGAGAAGAAGTTTGTTATCGACAGCAAGGCACCGTCCACCAGCTATCGCGACTTCATTATGAACGAGGCGCGCTATTCGTCGCTGACTCGTTCGTTCCCCGAACGCGCCGAGGAGCTGTTCTCCGAGGCGGAGAGTGCGGCGATGAAGCGGTACGAGCACTTGCAGAAGTTGCAAGCGTTGTATAACGATTAATCGATAACCGCAACAAAAACAAACAGTGGCGCCTTCTGCGGAAGGCGCCACTGTGTTTGAGAGATAAGCTCAGGAAAAAAGGGGCTTGCGCTTTCGACAAAAAGGGATTATAATAAGAAATACAACCGAATACGCCTAAACGATGTTGGCAGGAAATGCGGCGTGCCGCAACCGAAGGAGTAACACTCTCAGGTGTCTGTTAAGACGGGGACTGTCAGCAGATAGGACTTTGGAGACACTCATTGTATGATGAGGGCCGAAGGGGCAAAACGCTGACAGCGTGAATCTCTCAGGCAAAAGGACAAAGGACACACACCGGCAACGGTGTTCTTTTGTGTTTTTGCAAACCGCGCTGTTTCGGCGCGGTTTGTTTTTTAGGAGGACAAGGATATGGAACAGTTTTTTACGTGGTTGGAAACCGTTAACAACGCCATTAACAGCGTTGTGTGGAGCAAGGTGGGTTTGTGGCTGCTGATTTTTGCCGGTTTGGTAATGACGTGCTGCACCAAGTTTTTTCAGGTTTCCCACATAAAGCATTGGTTTAAGCACACGATTGGCAGTTTGTTCAAAAAAGAGGTTATCGGCCACACGCGCGAAAAGGGCGCGATTTCGCCGTTCCAAGCGTTGTGCACGGCGTTGGCGGCAACGATTGGTACCGGTAACATTGCGGGTGTATCCGCCGCTATTTGCATTGGCGGCGCGGGCGCGGTGTTCTGGATGTGGGTTGCGGCCTTTTTTGGCATGATGACCAACTATTCCGAAAACGTGCTGGGTTTGTATTATCGCCGCAAGAACGCGGACGGTGAGTGGTCCGGCGGCGCCATGTATTACTTGCGCGACGGTTTGGGCAAAAAGAAGGGGCTGAAAATCGTTGGTTCGGTGTTGGCAGTTCTTTTCTGCATTTTTACGTTGCTGGCATCGCTCGGCATTGGCAGTATGGGCCAGGTGAACAAAATCGTTGCCAACGTGGTGAGCGCGTTTGACGTGCCGGCGTTGTCCTCGGTTCAGGTATTGGGTGGCGTTTCGTTGTATAACGTCATTATCGGTGCCGCTCTTATGTTGTTGGCAGGGCTGATTATTTTGGGCGGCTTAAAGCGTATTGCTTCGGTTGCGGAAAAAATTGTACCGCTGATGGTGGTGCTATTTGTGACGGGTAGTTTGGTGATTATCGGTATCAACTATGCCGATATTCTGCCGGCGTTCCGTGCGATTTTCGTTAATGCGTTTTCGCCCATTGCCGCGATTGGCGGCGGTGTGGGTACCGTGATAAGCAAAGTGGTAACGCAGGGTGTTAAACGCGGCGTGTTTTCCAACGAAGCCGGTTTGGGTTCTTCGGTAATGGTACACTCCAACTCCAACGTGAAAGAACCGGTTAAGCAGGGTATGTGGGGCATTTTTGAAGTGTTTGCCGACACGATGGTGGTTTGCACGATGACCGCATTGGTGGTGTTGACTTCCGGTGTTTACGATATGCAAACCGGTACGATTTTGGAGGGGTATACCGATGCGACGCTGGTGGGCGGCGCGTTTAACAGCGTGTTTTCCTGGGGCAATTTAGGCGAAAGATTTGTAGCGATTGCTATGTTCTTGTTTGCCTTTACTACCGTGCTGGGTTGGTCGCATTACGGCACAAAAGCGTGGGAGTATCTGTTCGGCACAAAAACAACGGTGGTATTCAAAGTGATTCATATTGCTACCATTATGCTGGGTGCTGTTATGACGTCGTCACTCGCGTGGGATATTTCGGACACCTTTAACGGGTTGATGATGCTTCCCAACTTGATTGGTGTGTTGGCGCTGGCTCCGCTGGTGGTGAAAATTACCAAAAACTACGTGGACCGTGAGCTGAAAGGCAAAGCGGTGGAGGCAATGCTCTCCTACGAACAGGCCAAAAAGGAAAAAGAAACCGTTGAGGTTTAACAGACAAACAAAGAGAGTCGTAGCCCCCGCAGGGGACCGCGGCGCTTTTTTTTTTTTTTTGCTGGGGGGGGGGGGGCTGGTGGGGATTGGGGGACCAGCGGTAGGTGCCGTTGTCTTCCATAATGCATTACTCCTTATATAATATAGTATTACAGATATTTTCTCTTGAGCTG
>JAZRRV010000032.1:0-1703 GCA_045651085.1 Acutalibacteraceae bacterium | reverse complement strand
CGCGTACGAACTCACCGCGCAGGCGTGTGCATATCCGTTGCACTTGGGTGTGACCGAGGCGGGCACCGCACAGATGGGCGAAGTGAAATCCGCCATTGGGATTGGGTCGTTGTTGCTGCGCGGTATTGGGGATACCATTCGCGTTTCGCTTACCGCCGACCCGATAAGCGAGGTAGAAGCCGGACGGCGCATTTTATCCGCATTGGATTTGCTGGAAGGCGAACCAACACTCATTTCCTGTCCCACTTGCGGGCGTACGCGTGTGGATTTAATCGGTATGGCCGCTCAGGTGAGCGAGCGATTAAAAACAGTACACAAACCGGTGCGCGTGGCGGTAATGGGGTGTGTAGTAAACGGCCCCGGCGAAGCGCGCGAAGCGGATATCGGCATTGCCGGCGGCGATGGTAAGGTCGCCTTGTTCAAAAAAGGAAAAGTAATTCGTACCGTGCCGGAAGCGGTGGCGGTCGAGGAATTGATGAAGGAATTGGAGTCTTTATGAGTTGTCAGGATGTAACCGCACTGTTTTCACCGTACATAGCCGATGCGGCGGTACTTGCGCCGTTTGCCTCTGCCACGGTTTCTGAAATTCAGGTAAACCGCGCAGAGCTTTTGTTGCGCGCCCGTTTGCAGTTGGAACAATTTGTGCCGTTTGAGGCGATTGAACAGTTGGAGCAGGCAGTCGCATCGGGACTAGCGTTGCGTGCGGTTGAATTGTTGCCGAAATATCCTGCCGAGTTGCTGAATGAGTCGTGTTTTCCCACATTGGTGGCGTTGCTTCGGCGGCGTTGCGTGGCGGTAAACGGCACGTTTAACGATGCGGAATTCACTCGCAACGGGGAAGGGTTTACCGTCACGTTGCATCACGGCGGTTTGGATATGTTGCGTGCTACGCACACCGACACGATGTTTGAAAAACTCATTACCGAATTGTTTGGCGTTCGAGCGCCGCTTACGTTTTGCGGTGCCGACGGCGTGGATGCTATGGACGAGCAGTATCGTCAAGCAATGGAACAGGCAGAGCGGGAATCCCGCGAGGCGGTACAGCGTGCGGCGCAGGCGGCTGCTTCTAAACCGGAAAAAAGCAGTGTAGCAGAACCGATACGCCCCGCCAAACCGACGGACCCTACTGTCCCTCCGGCGGATGGATTGCCGATTTACCGCGAGACCGCCACTTCGTTGTTCGGGCCGGTCCCGCGGGAAATGCCCACCCCGCTGGTAAAACTAAAAGAGGGAACGACTGTTACGGTGTGGGGCGAAGTGTTTGGGTACGAAACCCGCGCATTCCGCGACGGTACGCGTATTCGCCACACCTTTTACATAACCGACCAAACCAATTCGGTGGCGGTGATTTTGTGGACAGATACCAAGCGCGACAAAGCTAAATTAGAGGCGCTGGAATCTCTGAAAAACGGTGTGTGCGTTATTGTCAACGGGTTGTATGAATTTGACGAATTTGCGAAGGAAAACGTGTTGTCTCCCAAATCGTTGGCTTTGGTGAATCGCTTTCAAAAGCAGGATACGGCCGAAGTCAAACGTGTGGAACTGCATTTGCATACGAAAATGTCCGCTATGGATGCGATGTCGGACGCGGAAGCGCTGGTATTGCGTGCCGCCGATTGGGGGCATCCCGCGATAGCCATTACCGACCACGGTGTGGTGCAAGCGTTCCCTGAGGCAATGAACGCCGCCGAAAAGGCGCGTAA
>JAZRRV010000031.1:0-1889 GCA_045651085.1 Acutalibacteraceae bacterium | reverse complement strand
CGTGGTGCAGTGTAAGGACTCGTTTTACGGGCAACACTCGCCCGAAAGCGCCCCTGTCAGCGGCGAATTGCTTGCCAAGTGGGAAGCGTGGTTGCGTGGTGGGTGCTTAGCGTCGGAAATGGAATCTGCCACGTTGTACATTGTGGCGGCTTCCCGCGGGATGCGCGCCGGTTGTGTGTTGCACACCGTGTGGAATCAAGAACGCGAAAAGGCGGGTTTGCCCAATATAACGCAGGAAAATACCGGTGCGGCCGCGCGAACGGCAGTGGAGGCGGTACGCCGATTACTGGTTGCACAGGACGATTAAGTGTGATAAAATAAAATGATAAGGATATTTTCAAGAAAACGGTGGTGAGTGCGTGCGCATTTTGGGTATTGACCCCGGTTATGCCATTATTGGCTGGGGAGTTCTGAATTATGAGCGGGGGCGTTTTACCGCACTGGATTTCGGCGCCGTAACCACGGCAGCAGGGACTCCTTTTTTGGAGCGGTTGGAGAAAATTCATACTGATATTGCCGCAATTATTGCCGCTCATTCACCCGAAACACTGGCTATTGAAAAGTTGTACTTTCAAAACAACCAAAAAACCGCCATTGAAGTGGCGGAAGCGCGTGGGGTTATTCTGTTGGCGGCGCAACAGGCGGGTGTTCCGGTGTTTGAATATACCCCGTTGCAAGTGAAAAGTGCCGTTACGGGGTACGGACAAGCCCACAAACCGCAGGTGATGGAAATGACGCGAAGGTTGTTGCGGTTGCCGCAAGTCCCCAAGCCGGACGATACGGCCGATGCGTTGGCCATTGCCATTTGTCACGCACAAATGGGCGGCACAACACTGAAACAACAGATTATGAGAGGGGGCTGACCGTATGTATTACAGTGTACGAGGTACTTTGATTCATCGCGAAGCAAACTTTGCCGTGGTAGAATGCGGCGGCGTGGGTTACCAGTGCTTTATTACAATGAATACGGCGCGGCAATTACCGTCACAGGGAACGGAAACCCTGTTGTATACCTTTTTGAACGTGCGGGAAGATGCGATGGAATTGTTTGGCTTTGCCGACCGCAGTGAGTTGGCGTGTTTTCGGTTACTTACGGCGGTAAACGGTGTAGGTCCCAAAGTGGCGTTGGCAATTTTATCGGAATTAACGCCGGAACGCGTGGCGTTGGCGGCGGCATCGGGCGACCATAAGGCGTTCACCCGCGCACAGGGGGTTGGCCCCAAACTAGCGCAACGCATTGTGCTGGAATTAAAAGATAAAGTGGGTTTACCGTCGGCAACCGACGGTATCACCGTATCGGCGGATATATCTGTCGGTGTAGCCAATGCCTCAGGCAACGCTGCCGAGGCGGTCTCCGCGCTGACGATGTTAGGGTTTACGGCAGGCGAAGCATCGGCAGCGGTTGGCAAATTGGACAGTGGTTTAGCGGTGGAAGAGTTGGTTCGGCAGGCACTGAAACTACTTGGCAAGCGCTGAGGGGGATAACAGATGGAAGAAATGGATTTTGAAAACCGAATGATGTCCACCGAGTATTTGCCTGAGGATGACGGCGATAACCCGTTGCGTCCGCGGGCGATGGGAGATTATATCGGTCAAGAGAAGGTAAAAGAGAATCTATCCGTGTTTATCAATGCGGCCCGTTTGCGTGGCGAACCGCTGGACCACGTGTTGTTGTACGGCCCTCCGGGGTTAGGCAAAACCACGTTGTCTGCGATTATCGCGAATGAGATGGGTGTGAATTTCCGCATCACCTCCGGTCCGGCATTGGAGCGGCCGGGGGATTTGGCGGCACTGCTCACCAATTTGGAGGCAGGCGACGTACTGTTTATTGACGAAATTCATCGGCTTCCCCGCACGGTGGAGGAGATTTTGTACCCCGCAATGGAGGA
>JAZRRV010000030.1:0-3655 GCA_045651085.1 Acutalibacteraceae bacterium | reverse complement strand
TGCGAGGCGGCGGGCTACACACTGGACGACTGCCACACGTTAGAGCAGTGCGAGGCATTGGCCCACGCGGGGGAACTCGCCGCACACCTGCGTCCCACCGATTCGGCGTTCGCTCACTGCGCGGCGGTCACCGTCACGGCGGCGCAAGCCACGCGGTTTGGCAACGGCGGCGCGCTGGCGCTGGAGCGTTTGGGTGGTCAGTTGGTGACCGACACGGTGCGTGTATACGACCCCGACCACCGCTTTTTAGGACTGGGAACCCCCGCCGAGGGCAGTTTGTCTGTCCTGCGGCTGTTTATAGAGTCATTGTGAGGAGGCAATCCTATGGACGAATCCCGCGAATTTCAACAAGTTACCGAAGCAATGCCCGCCACGGAGAAAACGCCGCGTGAGCGTCCGCGCCGCACGGCAAAAAAACGGCGCGGTCGGGTGCGCTATGCCGCTCCGCTTGGCTTTTTGGTGTTGTTATTTGCCTGCATCGGCGTTATCAGCACGCTGGTAGGCGGCATCAACTTGGTGCGCCGCTGGAACGACGATACCCCGCTTAAAGAAGAACTGTCGTTGTTTTTGGACCCTGTCATGCAAATGTGCCCGCCGCCGTTTGACAACGCCGGCGAAACGCAGGACCAAGACACGCTGGTTATGGCAGCCATTTACGACATTGCGGAAACCGAGCGTATTCGCCAACTGCGCGAAAAGGACGACACCTGCCGTTACCCGCTGGAGGAAACGCTGTGGCGTATGGTGGTGCCGCAAGCGGACGTAGAGAAGTCCTTTACCGCGCTGTTCGGCAACCACACCATTCGGGAACACCACACGGTGGGCGAGGCGGAATACGTTGCCGATAAGCAGGTGTACTACGTACCGCTCACGCTCAGCACCTCCGGTTACGTGCCGGTACTGGATACCGTGCGCCGCAAAGGGGATACCTACACGGTGCGGGTCGCGTACGTTTCGGAGGCGGACATTGCGGTGGACGAGCGCGGCAACACCATTCCTCCCACAGCAGATAAGGGCAAGTACGTGCAGCGGTACACCGTGCAAAAAAATGAGGAGGGGCGTTACACCCTCCTTACCGTCGCGGCAGAGGAGCAAACCGCCCCCAAAGCCCCATTGGGATAAAGCCAATACCCTATAAAACAAAACACCGTGACCCCGACCAAGTCGGGGGCACGGTGTTTTTATGCGTTTATTTCAAAAATCCGTTCACAATCTGTTCTTCGGCTTGCTGCTCGGTCAGTCCCAGCGTCATCAACTTAATCAGTTGTTCGCCGGCAATCTTGCCAATGGCGGCTTCGTGAATCAAACTGGCGTCCAAATGGTTGGCGGTAATTTCCGGCACGGCGCACACGCTGGCGTTGTCCATCAAAATGGCGTCGCACTCGGTATGTCCCGTACACCGCGCGTTACCAAAAATGTGCGAAACAAACCGTTGCTTGGAATTGTCCCGCGCCACCGAGCGGGAAATCACGTTGGCAGAGCAATCCTCGCCGTTCAAATACACGGTAAAATCCGTGTCGGCAAACTGGTCGCCGTGGGTCATCAGTTTTTCGCAAATCACCAACGTTGCACCGTCGCCCACCGTGGCGGTGGTTGCCCGCGCGGTGGAATCCACACCCTTAATTTGCGTGGTTTCCAGTTCCATCGTCGCGCCTGCTTCCAAATGAATCACGGTGGTGGGGTTCATCACCCGCTTGCCGTTGCCGTCTCCGTCGCCGTAATGGCGCTCCACGTACCGCACACGGGCGTTTTTCCCCACGTAAAAGGTGTGAATCCCGTCGTGGCGGGATTCGTCATCGCCCGCATTGTGAATACCGCATCCCGCCACAATGGTAACGTCGCAGTTCTCGCCCACAAAAAAGTCGTTATACACCATTTCCTGTAAGCCGCTTTCGCTCAGCACCACCGGAATGTGCACGCTTTCGTTTTTGGTGCCGGGGCGAATACGAATGTCAATGCCCGGCTTGTCCGTTTTGGTCACAATATCAACGTTCGCCGTGGTGTTACGCCCTGCCGTTTGCCCGTTTGCGCGAATGTTATACGCACCCGTCGGCACGTCGTGCAGTTCGGCTACGGCTTCCAGCAACGTTTGTTGAATTTTGTCCATACCGCAGCCCCCTTACTTCAACTTGTCGGTCAACGCCGAGCAAGCCGTGTTTTGCCCCAACAGATGCGGCATCACCTCGGCGGGTGTGCCGGTACGGGTAATCTCGCCGCCCGCAATCACCACCAGCTTGTCCGCAATGTTCAAAATGCGTTCCTGGTGCGAGATAATCAAAATGGAGCCGCCCTCTTTTTCGTGCATCTTTTCAAACACCTGAATGAGGTTGTTAAAACTCCACAAATCAATGCCGGCTTCCGGTTCGTCAAACACCGAAAGTTTGGTACCGCGAATCATCACGGTGGCAATCTCAATGCGTTTCAGTTCGCCGCCGGACAAGCTTGCGTTCACTTCGCGGTGAATGTAATCCTTAGCGCACAGCCCCACCTCCGAAAGATAGGAGCACGCGCGGGTCACCGACATTGCCTCGCCCGCCGCCAGCGAGAGTAGGTCGTGCACGGTAATGCCCTTAAACCGCACCGGTTGCTGAAAAGCAAAACTAATTCCGCGGCGTGCGCGCTCGGTAATATCCAGCGCGGTAATATCCTCACCGTCCAGCACAATGCGCCCCGCCGTGGGGGTCAAAATGCCGGCAATCACCTTTGCCAGCGTGGATTTCCCGCCGCCGTTCGGGCCGGTAAACGCCACAAATCGCTCGTCCACCGACAAATTAATATCGTGCAGAATCTCCTTTTCGCCGCCGTTTTCATCCGTCACGGCATAGGAGATGTGTTGTAGTTCCAGCATCGTTTTTCTCCTTCCGGGGGTTGGGTGGTACTTGCCACACGACCCCGCTAAAAAGTATAGCACATTTCGCCGAAAAATAAAAGAGGGAACACATCAAAAAGATAAAAAGAAAGTCCCCCAACCGTGGGAGGTTGGGGGATAAGAGAGGATAATGCTTAATAATTGGTAGCGCGCAAACGGAAATAGGCGCGCGGATGAGCACACACGGGGCACAGTTCCGGTGCTACTTTGCCAAAATGTAAATGCCCGCAGTTGCCGCATTCCCACACGCAATCGCCGTCGCGGGAGAACACCAAGCCGCCCTCCACGTTGGCAAGCAAGCGGCGATACCGCTCCTCGTGTGCCTTTTCAATGGCGGCAACGCCTTCAAACAACTCGGCAATTTTGTCAAACCCTTCGGCGCGCGCTTCGGCGGCAAAGGTCGCGTACATGTCCGTCCATTCATAATTCTCGCCCTCGGCGGCATCCAGCAGGTTTTCCGCCGTAGAGCCAATACCGCCGTGCAGCAGTTTGAACCACAATTTCGCGTGCTCTTTTTCGTTGTTGGCGGTTTCCTCAAACAACTCCGCAATTTGCGTAAATCCGTCCTTGCGCGCTTTTGAGGCGTAATAGGTGTACTTGTTGCGCGCTTGCGATTCGCCCGCAAACGCCGCCATCAAATTCGCTTCGGTTTTGGTACCTTTCAAATCCATAGTATCATCCTCCTTTTGTTGTTACGTTCAGTATACTAAAAACTTCCAAAAATGTCAATTCGGAATCTGCACTTGCCACTTGGCGCAGTTCTTAAAACAAAACGCCCCCTGCGCG
>JAZRRV010000029.1:0-4172 GCA_045651085.1 Acutalibacteraceae bacterium | reverse complement strand
ATGGAGATAAAATCGTCTACAAAAAAGGTTTACTTTCGCAATGAAATATGGTACAATGTGAATAGTTTTATCAGGTGGGTGGTTATCCTGCAAAACCAACGAACTAAAGGAGATGCTTGTATGAAAACAACAAGACGTCGTATGCTTTCGTGCGTGCTTTCGCTTGCATTGCTGGTAACGTGCTGCGTTGCCGGTATGGCGTTACCGGTATCGGCAGCAGGCGAAAATTTGCTTGCAGAAAACGTATCCTCGTTTGATTCCACGCAAGAGGCCGATTACGCCAACACCATTCTTGGTGGGTTTTACACGAAGTATTCCATTCATACAGAAGATGACGGCAATCGGTGCTTGGAAATTCCGGCAGGAGAAACGGCTTTGTTTACTTTTGACAGGGACCCGTCTTTCCGCGACGGTGTGCGGTATCGCATCGACCTTAAAGTTCGCGGCGGCGCAGTGGAAGGAAGCGCCGAGTTTAACACGTTTTCCTACGCGTATTACGAAGGCGATGAACCGGCAAGAAAAAGCAACCGGATTCGGCTTGACCCGAAAGCGGAGTGGACGCGGATAGGCATAGAGTTTACAGCAAAATCCACGTTCGTTAACAACTCCTTTTTGTTGGCGAAAGACACCGTCCCTGTTTATGTGGATGACGTTAAGTTGAGCGTAGTTTCCGGTATCCCGACCGCCACTTCCGGTCGATTGGATTATGATTCCCTTACCGTGATGCCGGGTCGCACCAAAGGGATCACGTTTTGGTCATCGCCCATTGATACCAACTACAACGGCAGTGTTTGGACCAGCAGTGACGAAGACGTGGCAACCATTGAACGCGGAATCGTCACCGGCGTGGGCAAAGGCACGGCGGTGATTACGGTGACTGCGGCCGACGGTCAATTAACGGATACGTGCACGGTGCAGGTGGCGGGCACTCCCGCGCTTGTTACCAACGGCACGTTTGATAAAGAAAACGACACCTCTTGGACAATGAGCGGCAATGCGGGGCTGGCTTCCGACGCCGGCACGTTAAAGAGTAGTGCGGCATGCATTGTGGGTGACGGTAAAGTCGCTCAAACCGTAACGGGCTTAAAGCCAAACACTACCTACCAACTGTTTACACGGTACTCAGGCGAGTTAGGCGACAGCGAAGTGGTTATTGCGTTGGGTAATACAAGTCATTCGTTGGTGGACGCAACCGAACGCGCCGCTATTGGATACACCAAAAAGACCTATGAATTTACTACGCCTGAAACCGTAACCGAGCAGGACGTGTTTACGCTGGAATTTGCCGTGGCAAACGCTGTCGGTAGCCCGATTTGCTTAGATAACATTTTCTTGGCAGGAAAGGCATCCATGGTTGACTTTATCGTAGAATCGCTGACGTGGCTCGGCGGTGACGAGCAAGTGGAAACAGGCACGGAACTGGAGTTTATTGTTCAAGTAAGCAACCAAGGGGATGACCCGGTGAAAGCCGGCTCCTCGTTCGTTGTGGATATTTGTATGGATAGCACCGTGATTCAGCAAATCCCCTACACCCTTACAGAGAATTTGGCGTCCGGTGGGGATTTAATTCTCACCTCGGAACAACCGTGGGCTGCCGTTGCGGGTGACCATATGATGTCGGCTCGTGTCAACTCCACGCTATCCGTTTTGGAAATGGACGATACCAACAACGCTGATATTGAGTTTAACCTGCACGTAGCGGATACGCTAATCCCTCAGCCGGAGATTGCACAGTTAGCGGGTTTTGACCGTTTGGTGTTTAACGACGAGTTTAACTCCGACCATACCATTGACAAAAACGGTACCGGCGTCATTGGTTACAAATGGTACGTGAACCGCCCTTATGGTGCCACCACGACAACTCCGGCTGAGTACAGTGTTGAGAACGGCATTTTGACCCTGAAAGCATACGGGAAGGGTACTACTGTGCTCTTAACCAAGGATGTCAAAACGAGATTGGGTTTCGACTGGCTCTATGGGTATATGGAGGCGCGTATTCGCATTCCGGAGCCCGCCGCTCGCCAAAACGGTGCTGCCGGTGGTCAGCAAGCCATTTGGTCTATGTCGATTGATAAGCTTCAAAACAAAACCCAGGAATGGATGGAGATGGACTGGCTGGAATTCTGGGGCATGCCGGAGGGAAGTCAGGACGGCTACTACACCTTGACGATTTGGCACGAGAGCGTTGCCCCCGATGCGACGTTTACATATCGCAACAGAAGTACCGGTTGCTCGGGCTTGGGCGATTCGGAATGGCACACGTTGGGCTGGGTGTGGCAACGGAATATGATCATCCATTTTTACGATGGTGTGGAAGTAAAACGCCAAGCATACAGCGAAACGGAAGATTCCGACCCGATGTGCGTTGTAGAAGTGGGTATGTTGGAGGGCTTTGACGGCGTGGGTGCCTTTGCCCCGATGAACCACGAGAGACAAGTGCTTATGATCGGCGGCAGCCAAGATACGGTGATGGAAGTTGATTATATCCGCATTTGGCAAGGTAACGAGGACAGCGGCTACAACGAACCTGCGCCGGAAGAAAACCCCGTTATTCAAGGCGGTACGGTGGATATGTCGGCGGAGGATTTTGCTTACAACTACACGTCCGACCTCTACGGTGATTTAATTGTAGAGATTACCGAGGAAAACTACCAGATTGTCTTGGACGGCGAAGAAGTTTGGACACAGTTGAGTGAAGCACGTCGCGCGGAAATTGACGAGTATTTGGCGGCGAACGGCCAGCCCTCGTTCGAGGAATTGCTGGCGGCGGCCAAGGCGCTCTACGCCGAACTGAACGGTTCGGGCGACGGCTCCCCGAATACCGGTGAACGGTTCCCTGCCTTGCCGGTGGCACTGGGCGTGACGGTGGTGCTTTCCACGGTGGCGTTGTGGTTCACCCGCAAGCGTAAAAACGCACAATAACCCCAACAACGGCAACCGCCGGTGCTTTTGCACCGGTGGTTGTTTTTGCTTAACTTGAAAACCCAATAAAGATGCAATTATTGCACAATGCCGTGAAAATATCCAATAAAAAAGGTTTACTTTGTGAACGAAATATGGTACAATGTGAACGGTTATAGGCGTAGGGATGAGTACCTCGTTAAAAACCGGAAAAGAGGTTGCTTGTATGAAACGAAACAAAGCGTATTCCTTGTTGGCAAGCATTGCCGTGTTGGCAGTGTTGTTATCCTGTATGCTTTCGGGTGTAGTGTTGCCCGTGTTAGCGGCAGATAGCGAGCCGTACACGTTAGGTGGCGAGGTGCTGGTCAACGGCGATTTTAGCCAAGGTGCTTCAACAAACTGGGGTAACACCGAGTACTATAATGCCACTGCCGGTGAAAATAACGGTGCAGGGTTGTTACTGCCCGGTGCCGGTGCATTGGCAGAATACCGCGGCGATGTTACGTTGGAACCGGTGACGACGTATATGCTATCGTTCGCCTATTTCGATGTGGCGAATACGACGTTTTACGTAGAAAGCGGCATTGAATGTATTGGTCGCATTACGGTAAAAACCACCGGTACCGGCGAATGGAAAACCGTGAGACACAAGTTTACCACTCCGGTGGAAATTGTTTGGAATGACGGAACGAGCGGCGAAGGAGCGGTTATCGTACCGGGATTTAATATTGAACAGGGCGACAATGAGGTTGTGGACGATGGTAGCGTGAGTGGCGGGACTGAAGAGGTAATAGTGACGCCGCCGGCTGCTCTTTCGGTGGTATGTGTTAACGCGGCTGAAAGTGCCCCGCTGGCGGTGGATACACTGTCGTTGCGCGAGTACATTCCCACTACCAAGGCAGACACACTGGTATTGACGGATTTTTCGGATGGCAAAGGTGTGCAAAATGTCAACCGTCTCTGGATGCTGACGGGCTCGCAACGCACATTAAACATTAAATTGAGCAACAGCACCGACACCACACTGGCGTGCGATGCCCGTTCGTTGACGTGGGATTCCACCAACAAGGCGGTTGCCACGGTGGAGAATGGTTGTGTGACGGCGTTAACCGTAGGTGAAACGGAGGTTACCGCCACGTTGACCGACACAGTGAGTGGCAACCCGCTTACCGTCTCGGTAACGGTAAAAGTGGTGGACGGCACGTTGTCGGCGGACTCGGACGCACCGTTTTCTTTGGGTCGTAATCTAATAAGTCGGATCGTAGCCATGT
>JAZRRV010000028.1:0-10224 GCA_045651085.1 Acutalibacteraceae bacterium | reverse complement strand
AAGCCCCGCCCCCTCGTTTTGTGGCACAAAACAAAAACAGCAAGCAACACGCCTGCTGTCTCCCGTTCATTTCCTATTCTTATTTTCAAAATCGGCCGTACACTTCCGCTAAATAATCCTCGGCTATGTACTGCAACTGCACCTCATCCACACTTTCTCCCACCAGCCGCTGTGCGAACCGAGCCACCGTCTCGCGCTCGTCGCTTATATCGTCCATCTCCAGCACGCGGCCGCTTTCCAACTGCAACCGAACACCATACACCCGCGTATATTCCGCACCGTCCGCCACGCAAACGCTGCGGTAACATTCCCCGTTTATCACCTTTTCCAACGTCAGCAAACCTTCTCTCTCAAAAAAGCGTATTGCTCTTGTTTGACTGCTCTTTCAGTATATCACTATAAGTTGTTTGTGTCAATCACATTTTTGAGAATTTTAGGTTTTTGGCGCATTTTTTGCCATATAGGGGCAAATACTCCCCTTTATTACTCCTATTTATTATTTATTACACCGTGGGCGGCAACGAGGTAACCAGCTCCTGCAAATGGTCGGTCATACCCGCCCGCACCACGCAAAACGCGCCGTTTTCGTACGTCACTTCCGTTACCGAGGTGTTAGAAAGCCACGGCGTTTGCGCCATTGCTGCCAACGAGCCGGTACTCCACAACGTCAGCACCGCGCGCAGCGCACCCCCGTGCGATACCACGGCAATGTTGCCGTGCGGGTGTTGCTCCGCCAAGCGGCGGCAGGTGGCGTCCAGCCGTATCGCCACCTCCTCCATGGATTCTCCGCCGGTACAGCGGGCACGCCCAATGTCAGACAACCACACCGCGTAATCTGCCGCATACCGTTCGCGCAACTCGTCAAACGTGAGTCCCTCCCACTCGCCGGCGTACGCCTCTCGCAAACCTTCGTCGGTGCGCAGCGGCAACCCTAGGTGCTGCGAAAGGGGCGCGGCGGTTTCCATTGCCCTCGTAAGGTCCGAGGCATACACCGCTTCCAGCGGAATGTTCTCAAAAAACGCCGTTAATCGCCGCGCTTGTTCGCGGCCGATGTCGGTAAGCGGCACGTTTTGCCAGCCGGCAAACCGCGCCGTACGATTGGCTTCGCTTTCGCCGTGGCGAACCAAAAACAGTGTCATACCCGCATCTCTCCCTTAACTTTTGCCAAAATTGCAAGAAATTTCCCTTGTGCGCGAATTTATGCTTGACAATTCCCGCGCAGTTGGCTATAATAGCATAGCAAATGTACTTGAACCATTAGCTCAGTTGGCAGAGCACCTGACTTTTAATCAGGGTGTCCGGGGTTCGAATCCCCGATGGTTCACCACGCAAGCACCCCTTCACACACGTGGCGGGGTGCTTGTTTTTTGTGCGTTTTTATTGTACGCTTTCCCGCACGGAAAAGCAAGTCCCGCAGCACCGTTTTTCAAAACGCCCCCTTCCGTGGCCGTTTTCCCGTTTCTCCCCTTAAAACCCGTTGACTTTTTTGTAGAAAAGTTTATAATTAACTATGGTTTTTGTTAATGGCTTTTTTAGGGGTGCAGTAAAACTGCCGGAGGAACGCATCCTGCGCCACGGTCAACTCCCGCCGGGCAACGCACTTAAAACGAGGGCATTGCTGTGAAGCGCAACGGCTTCGAGCTGCTTAGCCCGGGATTGCTGAGTTCTGCCCCACATTGTTGTTGTAAGGAGATAACGCCATGCAAATGATTGAAATGTTTTACGATGAGATTCAGGACGCCGTGGATCGCAAAGTGCCTTTTGTAATTCCAATCGGCACTTTGGAGTACCATGCCCGTCATGCATCCTGCGGTACGGATACACTGGTAGTCACCGGTTGTTTGCGGGAACTGGAGAAGGAAAAGGAGATTGTGGTTTGCCCGCCTGTTTGGTACGGGGTTGCATCCTATGCTGTTTGTGCGCCTAAGCCCAGCCATTTTCACGTGGATGAGGATGCCTATGTGAATTATCTTTACTACATTCTCAAGTCTATGATTGACGCCGGGCACAAGAATATATATCTTGTACCCCACCATCAAACGGAGGGTGCCGGTCTGATGCCCATGACTATTGCTTGCCATAAAGCCGCCAAAAAGGTTACCATGGAGTATATGGAGGAGAAACTGGGCAAGGGCTGGTGGGGCAGTGATGCCTATGCCAGTTACTATGAGAATATGGGAAGCGAGGATGACCCCTTTTCCTATATCAAGGTTGTTCCTTTGATTGGTGCTGAAGCACAAATCGAGTGTGGCGGCTTTGATCACGCAGGCAAGTGGGAAACCAGCTTGATGATGGGTACGTATCCGGAACTGGTGGACCTAAGCCGTTGTGAACGTAATACGGAATGGTTTGCAACCAGTGCGGTGGAAGCCAGCGCCGAAACCGGCAAGCATATGGTGGAATGTACGCTCAAATGGTTGCGAAAGGTTATCATCTGACAAGAGGTAACTATGCAACAAGTAAAGGTTGAATCGTTGACCTATAAACAAAATTGGCGGCAAATTACAGCGGGACGTTTGTATACCGCGTGCTGTCGTTCACCACGCAAGCACCCCTTCACACACGTGGCGGGGTGCTTGTTTTTTGTGCGTTTTTATTGTACGCTTTCCCGCACGGAAAAGCAAGTCCCGAGGCATCGTTTTGCAAGGTACGCGTTGAGTCGTCATTTTTTGCGTTTGTTTTTGAAACCCGTTGACTTTTTTCGCACAAAAGTTTATAATAAATTATGATTTTTTCTTTATTGGTTTTGGAGGGATTTCGCGGTGAAACTGCTGGAAGAACGCATCCTGCGCGACGGTCAATTTCTGCCGGGTAACGTACTTAAGGTGGACAGTTTTTTGAACCATCAGATAGACGTAGCGTTTGTTTGCCAACTTGGGCAGGAGTTTGAGCGGCTGTTTCACAACTGCGGCGTCAACAAAATCCTCACCATCGAAGCGTCGGGCATCGGCATTGCGTGTTTAACGGCGCAGTACTTCGGCGTACCGGTGGTATTTGCCAAAAAATCCAAATCCATCAATATTGCGGGGGACGTTTATACCACGCCGGTAAAATCGTACACGCACGGCACCACCAGCCAAATCATCGTATCGCGCCGTTTTCTCTCACCGGGGGACCGTGTGCTGATTATTGATGATTTTTTGGCAAACGGACAAGCCCTTAACGGTCTTATCCAACTGGTAGAGGATGCAGGCGCCACAGTCGTGGGCGCGGGCATTGTTATTGAAAAGGCGTTTCAGCCGGGCGGGGACCTCATACGCAGCCGCGGCATACGGGTGGAATCGCTGGCACGCGTTGCGGCGATGGACGGTGGCACCATCACGTTTGTAGAAGAATAACGGTTACATTGCCGCGAATCATCGCGGTTGTAATAAATACAAAAACGGAGGGAACACACATGAAAAAGACACTGGCACTTCTGTTGGCGCTTGTCATGGTTCTCGGTCTGTCTGCCTGCGGTGGCACGAAAGACAACGAGGACACCTTGCTGGGTATGAGCGCCTCTCCCCTGGCGGCGCCGACCCTGACGGTCGACTACGAAATCCCGGAGGATTTCAAAATCGGCTTCATCTGCCTGCACGATGAAAAGTCCACCTACGACCTCAACTTCCTGAACGCGGTTGACGCTATCCAGGAAGCCGCCGGTCTCAAGGACGAGCAAGTTATCGTGAAAACGCAGATTCCCGAAACCAACGACTGCTACGAAGCTGCAAAGGATTTGGTTGACCAAGGTTGCGACGTTATCTTCGCCAACTCTTTCGGTCACGAAAGCTTCATCCTGCAAGCTGCCAAAGAGTTCCCGGACGTGGAATTCTGCCACGCAACCGGCACCATGGCGCACACGGCTAATGTCAAGAACTTCCACAACGCGTTTGCTTCCATTTATGAGGGCCGTTACTTGGCGGGCGTTGCCGCCGGTATGAAGTTGAACGAGATGATTGAAGCCGGCAAAATCACCGCTGACAAAGCGAAGATGGGTTACGTTGGTGCGTGGACCTACGCCGAAGTTATTTCCGGTTACACCTCGTTCTATCTGGGCGCCAAATCCGTCTGCCCCACCGTTACGATGGACGTGCAGTTCACCGGTAGCTGGTACGACGCCACCGAAGAAAAGAACGTGGCGGAAGCTCTGATTTCCCGCAACTGCGTGCTCATCAGCCAACACGCTGACTCGATGGGCGCTCCTTCTGCTTGCGAGACCGCCGGTGTTCCGAACGTCTCCTACAACGGCAGCACGTACGAAACCTGCCCCGAGACGTTCATCGTCTCCTCTTCCATCAACTGGGCACCGTACTACAACTACATCATCAAGTGCGCGGTTACCGACACGGAAATCGCGGCTGACTGGACCGGCGGCATTGCCGAGGGCTCTGTGGTGTTGACCGGCATCAACCAAGATGTAGCGGCGAAAGACACGGTGGCCACCATCACCGCGAAGGTTGCCGAGCTGAAAGCCGGCACGCTGAACGTGTTTGACACCGCCAACTTCACCGTGGGCGGCGAAAAACTGGCTTCCTACAAAGCGGACGTGGATACCGACGCTGCGTACGAGAAGGACACCGAAGTGATTGAGAACGGCGTGTTCTACGAATCCAAGCACCGTTCTGCTCCTTACTTCGACCTGCCCATTGACGGCATCACGCTGTTGAACGAGAAATACTAATCACCCGTTGGCGTAAGGCGGGGCATAACCAATGCCCCGCCTTACCCGCTTTTTTGCTCGTAGTTTTGAACAGCAAACCGCCCAAACGGACGGTTTGCTCTTGAAAATTAGGACAGGAGGGGTACACTGTGAGTTTGTCGCCGGCTATTGAACTGCGCAACATCACCAAAACCTTTGGCCACGTGGTCGCCAACAAGGACGTGTGTCTTACCGTGAACCGCGGCGAGATTTTGTCTATTCTGGGCGAAAACGGAAGGGGAAAAACCACCCTGATGAATATGATTTCGGGTATTTATTATCCCGATGAGGGTCAAATCTTCATTGACGGGGAGGAAGTCGTTATCCGTTCCCCCAAAGATGCGTTTGACCACCGCATCGGTATGATTCACCAGCACTTCAAACTGGTGGACGTATTTACCGCGGCGGAAAACATCGTGCTGGGGTTAGAAGAAAAACGCTACAACCTTAAGCAATCCGCCGCCCGTATTCGTGAAATCAGCGAGCAATACGGTTTTGACGTAGACCCGAACAAGAAGATTTACGATATGTCGGTCTCCGAAAAACAAACGGTAGAGATTTTGAAAGTGTTGTACCGCGGCGCGGACATCCTCATTTTGGACGAACCCACCGCCGTGCTCACCCCGCAAGAAACGCAAAAACTGTTTGCGGTGTTGCGCCGTATGCGCGACGCCGGCAAAGCCATTATCATCATCACCCACAAACTGCACGAGGTGTTGTCTTTGTCCGACCGTGTTTCGGTACTGCGCAAGGGCGAATACGTCGGCACGGTAACCACGGCAGAAACCAACGAATCGTCGCTCACGGAAATGATGGTGGGCAAAAAAATCACGCTTAACATTGAACGGAGCGAACCGCAAAACAGCGAAGACCGTTTAACGGTGCAAGATATCACTTGCGTAAACCGATTGGGTTCGGTGGTGCTGGACGACGTAACGTTCACCGTCCGTTCCGGTGAAATTTTCGGTATTGCGGGCATTGCGGGTTCCGGCCAGCGCGAATTGCTGGAATCCATCGCCGGTTTGCAGTATCTCACCCAAGGTGATATTTATTATCACGACCCGCGCACCGGCAAAACGGAGGATTTGCGCAACAAAACCCCCGTGCAAATTCGCGAACTGGGCGTGCGCCTCTCCTTTGTGCCGGAAGACCGTTTGGGTATGGGTCTGGTAGGCAATATGGATATTATTGATAATATGATGCTGCGCAGTTACAGCAAAGGCAAATCCGCCTTTTTGCAACGCCGCGAACCCAAGGATTTGGCGGACCGCATCATTAACGACTTGGAGGTTGTCACCCCCGGCGCCACCACGCCGGTGCGCCAGTTGTCGGGCGGCAACGTGCAAAAGGTACTGGTTGGGCGCGAAATCGCCTCCTCCCCCACCGTGTTAATGGTGGCATACCCCGTGCGCGGGTTGGACATCAACTCCTCCTACACCATTTACAACCTGCTCAACGAGCAAAAGCGGCAGGGTGTGGCCATCATCTTTGTGGGCGAGGATTTGGACGTACTGCTGGAACTGTGTGACCGCATTATGGTTATCAACTCCGGCAAGGTCACGGGCGTGGTGGATGCACGCACCGCCACCAAAGAAGAAGTGGGTCTGTTAATGACAAAATCCACCGACAAGGAGGCAGAGTAATGGAAAAGCGTGAAAAGAAAACCCGCACCCCGTTATTCCACATTGTCAAGCGGGAGCGTTTGCCGTGGTACCACGGTGTACTGGTCCGTGCCATTGCCATTGTTGCCGCGTTGTTGGTGTCGGCGGTCATCACCGCCTTGCTTACGGAAAAGAACCCGCTGGAAATTTACGCCTCTATGTGGAACGGTGTGTTCGGCAGTGCCGTGCGCCGTTGGAACTTGTTACAAAATATGTCCATTTTGCTGTGCATCTCGCTGGCAGTAACCCCCGCATTCAAAATGAAATTTTGGAACTGCGGTGCCGAAGGTCAGGTGCTTGTCGGCGGGTTGGCGTGTGTCTCGGTTATGATGTTCTTGGGCGGCCGTGTGCCGCCGTGGGCACTGGTGGTTATTATGGTTGCCGCCAGTCTGCTCGCCGGTATGGTATGGGCCACCATCCCCGCTATCTTCAAGGTAAAATGGAACACCAACGAAACGCTGTTCACCTTAATGATGAACTACGTGGCCATTCAACTGGTGGCGTGGTTCCTTAAAGTGTTTGTCAAAAGCGGCTCCGGCGCGTTACCCGCTATGCCGGAATACGGGTTGCCCCGCTTGTTCAATATGCCATATCTGCTCAACGTTGTGCTGGTAGCCGTGCTCACCGTGGTGGTGTACGTCTACTTAAAAAGCAGTAAACAAGGTTACGAAATTTCCGTGGTGGGCGAAAGCGAAAACACCGCCAAATACATTGGCATTAACGTAAAAAAAGTGGTTCTCCGCACCTTGTTGGTATCGGGCGCCATTTGCGGATTGGCGGGCTTGTTATTGGTGGGCGGTACCAGCCACACCATCAACACCGGCACGGTGGGCGGCCAAGGGTTTACCGCCATTATGGTTTCGTGGTTGGCCAAGTTTAACCCGCTCACCATGGTGCTCACCACCTTCCTCATTGTGTTTTTGAAGCAAGGCGCGGGGCAAGTATCCACGGATTTCCGCATTGATAATTCCATTTCGGATATCGTCACCGGTATCATTTTATTGTTCATCATCGGTTGCGAATTCTTTTTGCAATACAAAATCGTACGGCAAAAAAGCGGAAAGGAGGAGGTCTGATGTTAGCGTTTATCGTAAGCGCCATTCGGCTGGGTATGACTTTCCTGTTCGGCTCCACCGGTGAAACCATTGCCGAAAAATCCGGCCACTTAAACTTGGGTATCCCCGGCGTTATGTGCGTGGGCGCCTCCTGCGGTTGTTACGCCGAGTACTTGTATTTCACCGAAGTCGGCCGCAACATTGACCCGCTGCTGGCAGTCATTATTCCGTTGGTCGCCACCTTTGTCGGCGGCGCCGTTATGGGGTTGCTGTTCAGTTTCCTCACCGTTACCTTGCGCGCCAACCAAAACGTTACGGGCTTGGCCATTACCACGTTGGGCGTGGGCATCTCTAATTTTATGATTTCCAAAACCAGCGTTATTTTCAGCAAAGGCAGTCGCTACTTTACCGCCGCCCTCCCCTTTGCGGAGGATTGGGGTTGGTTCGGCGAGGTGTTTTTCTCCCACGGCATTTTCGTGTATCTCGCCATTGCCATTGCGCTGGCTTCTGCCTTCGTTCTCAACCGCACCCGCGTGGGCTTGCATCTGCGCGCCGTGGGCGAAAATCCCGCCACCGCCGATGCCGCCGGCATTAACGTGTCACTGTACCGCTACGCCGCCACCTGCATTGGTTGCGGTATTGCGGGGTTGGGCGGTTTGTCGTTTATTATGGACTACCTCAACGGCAACTGGGAATACTGCATCGACGCCATTGGTTGGTTGTGCATTGCGTTGGTTATTTTCACCGCGTGGAAACCGGGACTCGGTATTCTCGGCTCCATTCTGTTCGGTGCGTTGTACATTGCCAGCAGTTACATTACCGGCGTTGGCTTTGCCGAAAAAGAACTGTTCAAAATGTTGCCCTACGTGGTAACCCTGCTGGTGCTTATCGTTACCAGTATGCGCAAAAAGCGGGAACTGCAACCCCCCGCGGCGTTGGGCATTCCCTACTTCCGCGAGGAACGGTAATCCCCAAAAAGTAAAATAGTAAAACGGGCGGTGTGGCACACCGCCCGTTTTTTGTTAAAACATCTCGCCCAGTTCGTCCACCAATTCGCTCATATTTTTAAGCGCTTTTCCCACAGATTTCTTTAAGCCGCGCTTGCCGCTGTGCATATATTGGTTAGCCACCGCACCCGTCATACACCCCACGGCAAGACCAATGCCCATCCCTTTGGCAAACTTCATTAACCCTTTGCTCATACCTTTTCACCCCTTTATTTGCGTTATGGTTAGTGTATCCCGCTTTTTTCAAAAAATTCCCTCTTTTTTAGGTGGCAAAGGTATTGACAAATTGGGGGAATGTGCTATGGTTAGGGTGTTGGTTTACACGGTGCTTGTGCAGTCGGGAGGAATCGTTATGCCGAACCGCTTAAAACAGGATTTGTGTCACGGCCCCTTGTTTTCGCAAATGTTACTTTACGCCTTGCCCATTATGGCCACCGGTATTTTACAGGTGTTGTATAACGCGGCAGATACCGTGGTTATCGGTCAATTCGCCGGTGACGAATCGCTGGCAGCCGTGTCGTGCACCAGTTCACTGACCTCGCTGATTATCAACTTGTTTTTGGGAATCAGCAACGGCGTTCTCACCGTGGTGGCACGCCACATCGGAGCTCAGCACCACAAACGCGTGCACCAAGCCGTGCACACCTCCCTATTATTAGGCATAATTCTGGGCGTGTTTTTGCTGGCGGTGGGTATCCCCATTGTCGGCCCCCTGCTGAAACTGATGGGTACCGGTGCGGAGGGCTCCGGTGTACTTGCCAAAGCCACGTTGTATTTGCGCATTTTCTTTTTAGGTATGCCGGGCAATATGGTGTATAACTTCGGCGCCGCCGTGTTGCGCGCGGCGGGTGACCCAAAACGCCCGTTACTGTATTTGTCGGTTTCGGGCATTGCCAACGTGGCGCTCAATTTGGTGTTCGTCATGGTTTTTCACATGGACGTGGCAGGCGTAGCGCTGGCCACCATCATTGCGCAATATCTGTCCGCCATTCTCATTGTGCGTTGCTTACTGCGCGAAACAGGGGACATTCGGTTGGAACTTTCCCAACTGCGGTTATTCCCCAAACGCGTAAAAGAAATTTTGTATATAGGTCTTCCCTCCGGCATTCAATCGTCGTTGTTTGCCGTTAGCAACGTGCTCATTCAATCCACTATTAACAGTTTCGGCGAGTTGTATATGGCCGGTAGCGGTGCCGCCCAGCAACTGGAAGGTATCTGTTACACGGCTATGCACGCGTTTTATACCACTACTATGGCCTTTACCGGCCAAAACTTCGGTGCGCAAAACAAGGGGCGGCTTCGTCGCACGTTGCGGTACGGTCACTTGTTAAGCGCCTCTGTTTCCGTGACAATCGGTTTGCTTCTTGTACTGTTCCGCACGCCCCTGTTGCGCATTTTCACCGCCTCGCCCGAGGCGTTACAAGCTGGGAGCGAGCGGTTACTCATCATTGCGCTTACCTACTTTATGTGCGGCGCTATGGACGTGCAATCGTCGCACCTCCGTGGGTTGGGCGCTTCCGTCGTGCCGATGTTCACCTCGCTCATCAGTATATGCGGTCTGCGTATCGTTTGGATATATCTTGTGTTTCCCCTGCTCGGTCGCACGTGGCAGGCGTTGTTCCTGTCGTATCCCCTTTCGTGGATTATTGCGCTAACGGCACATTTACTATACTCGGTTATTGTGCACCGGCGGTTGTATCGCCGTATGCCCGACACCCCGCCGGACATTCCCGCCGATACCGCCTCCCTGTGAAAAAACGCCCGGCCGGCCAAAATTGTTCGGGCGGGAGGTTTGTTTTGTTATCTTACGTTTTGTGCGG
>JAZRRV010000027.1:0-1161 GCA_045651085.1 Acutalibacteraceae bacterium | reverse complement strand
ACGTACGGGGCTTTAATGACACTGGCCGCTTGATAACTGCGGTCGGCACGGAATTCCAACGCGTTGCCGGTTTCCAAATCCTTATAATAAAACGAAATGCTGTTGCCGTAACGGTTGCACAGCGTTTGTAAATCCGCCAGTGCGCTGCTCACCGCGTCGTGGTCGGCGGGTAAATTTACCAGCAAGTTTGCCGCTTCCCCCGCCTCGCTGCTTATCGGCGCGCGGGTGGTTGTGGTGGTGGGTACCGTGGTGGTTGTGGTGGTAGGTACCGTGGTGGTCGCCGAGGCGCCTCCTTGCCCCCCGTTACCGCGCACCAAAAACAACAGCACCACTACCAGCAGTGCCGCCGCGCCCAAAAACGCCGCAAACTTTTTCATAACAAACCCCTCTTTTGAGCAAGAATTAAACAACCCAACCCCGTGTTTCTACCCGCGTTTTCAGGTAAATTTTCACAACTCGCGGAGGAGTTGCTCACCCGAAACGGGCAAAACTTGAAAAATATATAAAAAAACCTGCCAATTCTCAAAAATTCATTGACAACGGCAGCAAAATCCTGTATTATAGTATACTGCACAACCAGCGGAGACCTGAAAAAAGACCAAATTAAGTGTAGCACATTCGTGCGAAAATTGCAAGGTTTTTTTGGGGTTTCGCTCGGAAACCGCCGTCGTTTCGTGGCAGAGGCGGCATGTGGAATAAAGAACAGGAGTGATGGAAGCCGATGGTCAATATCAAACCGGTACAACTGGGCAAAACCACCCGTATGAGCTTCGCGAAAATTAATGAGGTTTTGGAGATGCCCAACCTCATTGAAATTCAAAAAAACTCGTATCAGTGGTTTCTGGAGGAAGGTCTTAAAGATGTGTTTAACGACACAATCGCCATCACCGACTACACCGGAAATTTATCGCTGGAGTTTTTGGACTACCGGCTGGACGAAACCCCGAAATACACCGTGGAGGAATGCAAGGAGCGCGACGTGACCTATGCCGCGCCTTTGCGTGTGCGCGCTCGTCTTATTAATAAGGAAACAGGGGAAATTAAAGAATCCGAAGTGTTTATGGGCGATTTCCCGCTGATGACGGAAAGCGGCACGTTTGTGATTAACGGCGCGGAACGCGTTATTGTTTCGCAGTTGGTGCGTTCCCCCGGCGTGTACTA
>JAZRRV010000026.1:0-4478 GCA_045651085.1 Acutalibacteraceae bacterium | reverse complement strand
AGCACCACGCCGAGGATATCGACCTTATTATGGAGGTCGGCGCGACCACCATTCGCTTGGCGCATTATCAGCACGACCAATATTTTTACGACCTGTGCGATGAAAAGGGTTTGGTCGTTTGGGCGGAGATTCCGTACATTTCGAAGCACCTGCCGAACGGACGTGAAAACACGATTTCGCAAATGAAGGAACTGGTGGTGCAAAACTACAACCACCCCTCGATTGTGGTGTGGGGTCTTTCCAACGAGATTACGATGGGTGGCGATGCCCAGCCCGATTTGCTGGAAAACCATCGCGCCTTGCAGGCATTGGTGCGCGAATTGGATAGCACGCGCAAGACCACGATGGCGTGCTTGACCATGTGCCCGACCGACAGCCCGATTTTGGAAATTCCGGACGTGGTTTCCTACAACCACTACTTTGGTTGGTACGGCGGCGAAACCGATATGAACGGCCCGTGGTTTGATAAGTTCCACGCGGAGCATCCTACTTTGCCGATTGGTTGTTCCGAATACGGTTGCGAGGCGCTGAATTGGCATACCTCCAAACCGATGCAGGGTGATTATACCGAGGAATATCAGGCATACTATCACGAAGAACTGATTAAACAGTTGTTTACGCGCAAATATATGTGGGCAACCCACGTATGGAATATGTTTGACTTCGGTGCCGACGCGCGCAGCGAAGGCGGCGAGAACGGGCAGAACCACAAAGGGTTGGTTACGATGGACCGCCGGTACAAAAAGGATGCGTTTTATGCCTATAAAGCGTGGTTGTCTGACGACCCGTTTGTTCACATTTGCGGCAAGCGGTACGTGGACCGTGTGGAGGACGTTACCCGCGTGACGGTGTATTCCAACCAGCCGGAAGTAGAACTGTTTGCCAACGGTGTTAGTTTGGGTAAACAGACGAGCGCTGAGCATTTCTTCTATTTTGACGTACCCAATGCCGGAGAGACAGCGTTGCTTGCTGTGGCGGGAGATTGCCGCGACGAAAGCCGCATACGCAAAGTGGCGGAGTTTAACGAGGCCTACCGCTTGCGCGAAAAGGGCACGGTGCTTAACTGGTTTGACATTACCGAACGCGAGGGCTATTTTTCGCTGAATGATAAACTCAGCGACATTATGGCGACGATGCAGGGCAAGCTGCTGTTTGCGGGGTTGTTTGCCAAAATTATGAAGAGTATGAAAGGCGGCAAAAAGGCGTCCGGTTTTGAAATGACACCGGAAATGATGCAAATGATGGGCAGTTTTTCGGTGTTGCGTCTTACCGGTTTGATGAGTATGGTGAACGTGGAGTTTACCAAAGAAGAATTGCTTGACCTGAATGCCAAATTGAATAAGATTAAAAAGAAGTAAATCACAAAAAACCGTCTGCCGTTACTCGGCAGACGGTTTTTTATCGTTTTGCGGGGGATGCCCGAAACGTTTGAGATACGCACGGTAAAAGGCGGAGTAATCGTTGTATCCGCAATGCACGCAAGCTTGCGAGGTGGACATACCCGAACGTATAACGTCGCGGGCGGTCAACAACCGTTTGGTGATAATGTATTGATTAACCGACGAACCGGTGTGGGCGTGGAAAATGCGGTTGATTTGCGATTGGCTTAAATAGAACTCGTTACTGATGCTTTGCAATGAAATGTCGGAAAACAAATGGTCATTCACATAATCAATCAACTGTGTTCCCAGTGTGCTTGTGCGATTAGAGCGGCGTTTATTGCGCGAAACGCGGGCGGCTTCTACGCACAAGAGCAGGGTGAGCGATAACAGTTCCAATCGCGAAAATTCCGCGCCGTTTTTTGCCAACCGTTCCATAAGTTCGGTGCACATGGTGTGCCCAAAATCCTCCTCCGTAAAGCGGTTGTCGGTACCGAGCGGGCGATGTATCAGTTCGTCAAACAGTTGGTTGCCGGGGTCAATGCTGCGGAACAAGTCCACAGGTAGTGAGATGTTGATGCGCTCGTACGGAACGTCGGAGGAGTTAACGGTGAGTTTGTGTGCTTCCAGCGGGCGCTTGAATAAAATATCGTGCGGTTTGAGCGTGTAAGCCGTGCCTTCCACAAAATAGGTGCAATTGCCTGAAATAAAATAATAAATTTCCAAGCAATCGTGGGTGTGCATTTGCCCGTTGTCTTTTGGGGTTTTGTCCCGTGTGTGATGGCACGAAATATCCCCAAAATCGTGCGTCCACAAATATTCTCTCACTGCAATCGCCTCCGTGGCCAAGTATACCGTATTTTGCGCAAAAATGCAATACTTTTCGGCAAATACGACAATGTTTTCTGCTTTTTAAGTTGTGTATAATGTTAGGTAGAGGCAATATGGGCTGGTTTCTTTCTGTTGCGTTATTTTGTTAATAAATGCAATATGGCATTTTAGTTCATGTTGTCAATAATATTTTTTAGGAGGAAATGATATGCGTTTCGGGATGTGTAGCACTGACCCGGCAATGGTGCCTGTTATTAAACAGAGCGGGTACGATTTTTGTGAGGGCTCGTTAATTGCTCTGCGCAAAATGTCGGATGAACAATTGGAGGAGTTGCGTCGTGCTCTGGAGGAGAACGATTTGCCGATGGAGGGTACCAACTGCTTTGTTTCTTCAAAGGTTGAGCAGATGATGGCTTGGACGCCGGAGTATGCCGACTCTCTGTTTGAAAATGCCATTAAGCGGGTATTGCCGTTGGGCGTGAAATATATGGTTATCGGCAGCGGTAAAGCGCGTAGTTTTTCGGAGGATATGACTTACGACCAAGCGTACGAGAAATTTTCAGATATGCTTCGCCGTTACGGTGCAATTGCCGAACACTACGGTGTGGATATCGTGATAGAGCCGTTGTGCAAGCAGGAAAGTAATTTAATCAACTACGTTACCGAAGCAGCAGACCTTTGCCGTGACGTTAACCACCCGCGGGTATGCTGTTTGGCGGATTTCTATCATTTAGCCAAGTTGGATGAGCCGTATTCTCACATTGCGGATTGTAAGGAGTATGTACGGCACATTCACCTGCGGAATACCGCCGCGCAACTTCCGCTTGCGGCTGACGAGGCGGAAATGCGTGAAATGGCGGCTGCGTTAAAGGCAGCCGGATACGACGGTCGTTGCTCCATGGAGGGTGGCAGTGACATTGACCTTGCAACGGCTATTAAAGAAGCAAGCCGCTTCTTCCCGTTATTTCGGTAAAAAGGGAGCGTGACAACGAGTATGGAAATCGGTGTACAGCTGTTTACCCTACGTGAACAGTGCACAACGCTGGAGGATTTGGAAAACAGCTTAAAGCGTGTGGCGGAAATCGGGTATCGTTACGTACAGGTGGCTAAGGTGTGCCCGTACGAACCGGCGTGGCTCAAAGCCAAATTGGACGAAAACGGGTTGCGCTGCGTAGTTACCCACACCAGTGCGGAACAGTTGCACGCAGACGCGGTGGCCGTGGCCAAAGACCACGACATACTGAACTGCTCGTACGTGGGAAGGGCCTCGTATCCCTTCCCCGAAAAGACGCCGGATGATTTTGCGGCCGATTTCAAAGAAGTGTCGCGCATTTTGGCGGAAAACGGCAAACGGTTTATGTTACATAACCACAAGCACGAGTTTACTAAGGACGCAGACGGGGTCTTTTTCCTTGACCGTTTAATGCAGTTGTTCCCGCCGGAGCAATTGGGCGTTATTTTGGACACCTATTGGGTGTACCAAGTGGGGGAGGACCCGGCGGCGTGGTTGCGTAAACTCAGCGGCCGGGTACCGTGTATTCATTTGAAGGACTCTACCCCCGACGGGAAAATGGCAGTTATCGGCGAAGGTGTGTTGGATTGGGATTCGATATTTGAAGCCGCACGCGAAGCCGGCACGGAATATATGTTGGTGGAGCAGGATGACTGCTATGGCGAAGACCCATTCGATTGTTTGGCACGCAGTTATGCGTATTTAACTAAGAAAGGATTTTGAGAGTATGGGACTGAAATTAGGAATTATCGGCATTGGCAACCAGGGTACATATCACGTGCAAGTGATGGATAAGTGCCCGGAATTTGAATTGGTAGCCGTGGCGGATACCAATCCCGACCGTTTGGCTTGGGCGGAGGAAGCCATACCGCAGGTAGCGCGTTTTGACGACGCCATTGCGATGTTAGACAGCGGTTTGGTTGAGGCGTGCATTATTGCCGTGCCGCACTATGACCATCCCAAGTATGCCATTGCTTGCATTGAGCGCGGCATCCACGTTATGGTGGAAAAGCCGGCGGGCGTTTACACCAAACAGATTCGTGAAATGAACGAAGTGGCAGATGCGCATCCGGAAATTAAATTCGGTATGATGTTTAACCAACGCACCACCAAAGTGTATCGCAAACTGCGCGAATACATTCAATCCGGCAAATACGGCGAAATTCGCCGCGTAAACTGGTTGATTACCTCGTGGTATCGTCCGCAAGCGTATTACGATTCCGGTAGCTGGCGTGCTACCTGGGCAGGCGAAGGCG
>JAZRRV010000025.1:0-5148 GCA_045651085.1 Acutalibacteraceae bacterium | reverse complement strand
CGTACCGGTTACGGCAGGGGCGGGAATAGCCGAATACGTAGAGGCAATTACCGTAAGGTATTCTTGCAAGATGGTGACATACTCACCGGTGTCTCCCAGCGTCAAGGGATTGCCGGGGTAGGGCGCTACGCGGTTTTCCGGAACTTGTAACGTATCAATAATTCCGCGATAGGCACGGTACAGTTCCTCCCAAGTTTGCTCGCCCACAATACCATCCTCCGGCAACCCCACAGTCCGTTGAAACGCCCTTACTGCGTTTTCAGTGGTGCTGTCAAAAGTTCCGGTAATGGGAATGGAGGGAACCGTATCGTAAAAATTACCCACCAAAGCCAAAAAATACTGTACAACCCGCACTTCATCGCCGGTGTCGCCCGGCTGAATCAATTCGGAATACTGTTTGCGCACCTCTTCCAGTGCAATGCCTTCGGAATCCAGTTCTGCCAACCGTTTAACACTGTTATAAATAAACGCAATACGATACCACGTTTCCTTGCCGATAATGCCGTCCTCAGCGAGGTTGAAAATTCGTTGAAAAGCCCGCACCGCCTCGTCGGTGGCGGTTCCGAAAATGCCGTCCAATGTGTCAATCTTGGGAATGGCGGGGTAGTTGCGCGAAATGCGGTTGAGTTGTATCTGCTTGGTGAGCACATCGTTACTGATATCGCCCAAACGAAGCAGTTGTCCGGGGTAGGAGGGTTGATTAATATCTACCGGTGCATCGTTAACAATTTCAATTGTATCGCCGTAATAATTGCGCAATATATCCACGGAATTCAATCCCTGCTCGGCCAGTTCCACCGTACCCCACTGTGACAACCCCTCGCAAGTCACAGTCGTACCGTTGCAGTATTGTGTAAAATATGGCTCTACGTTCCCTTCGCGACGCACGTAGTCGTTAAAAATTTCATCGACCAGTTGGCTGATATTGTCAAAAATATCGCGATTTTGAACAAACGACTGGTCAAACGCCGTGGAATTGGTAATATCAAAATCATAACCGCGGCTGCGATACCATTCGGTGTATACACGGTTGAGCGCAAATGAAATTTGCGCCAAAATATTGGCACGCAGAGCACTGACCGGCCACGTAGGATAAACCTCACTTGACGCCACGTTTTTAATATAATCCGGAAATGGTACGGTGACGTTTTGTGCGTTGCTGTCCGGCGCCCCCAAATGCACCGTAATGGTTTCCGGAACAAACGGCAGATTCGGCATATACGTTCCTCCTGGTTACAAGTTATTACGCGGGGTGTTAAATTCCAGTTCCGTAGCATCTTCTTCCTCAAACTCCGGCAAAGGAATCATCGTAACGGGGAGTACCGTAGCAATCCCGCCATACAACGGCACACCGTTGTTACGTACACGGTAGTATCCCGGTGCAGCAATCTGAATTTCGTAAGTTATCAAAGGAATATTCCCCGCGGACGGGCTCATTGTCAGTGAAGGGTCGGTGGCGGGTAACAGCACCGGCTCGGTTAAACCGCTTATACCGGTGAGCCGTACTTGTTCCAATATCGGTTCACCGTCTGTCTCACGGCTGATGGTAACGAGTGCGTTAGGGATAGGAATTGCTTCATTGGCGGCGGTAACTCGCACTTGCAGCAGGGCAAAATTCCCGTCCGTTATTGGTGGAGGAGGGGGAGGTGTAATGTCGCCTGCGTTCCTTTCTTGCGATATGTTCCCCTGAAAATTATCGCCGTCCGTCATAGGCGGCACTTCCGTGTTGGTTGGACTGGCGGGCGCTTCATCCGGTTGGTTTTGCACTTCCGTTTCCACCGGCGCGGTTGCCACGGTTACTGCATGGCGGCGCAGTTCCATTAGTTCCCGTTCGTATCTTTCCATCAATTCTTTGAAATCTTGGTTCACGGTATCACACCTTTCTTGCAGTAACCTATATATATGATTAACCGCGGCGGATAATGAACCGAATTATCCGTTGTATCCTTACACAGCTGCGCGTTTGCCTTTACAATTTTTTAGGGTTATAGTATAATAAAAGAAATTTTGGAAAGTGAGTCGGTGGTATGAAACATTTGATTGATAAGACCAGTACCGTCCCCGCCTACATACAGCTGTACCACCGTTTGCGGGGGGATATTGAATCGGGCGCCTATGCGTATGGATGTAAATTGCCCTCCAAACGTGTGCTGGCGGAAGAAATCGGGATGAGTGTCATCACGGTGGAACACGCCTACCGTTTGTTGTGCGAGGAGGGGTATATTGAATCTCGCCCGCGTAGCGGGTACGTGGTAATATACAAAGCGTCGGATTTTTTAGTTCATACCGCCGAGGCGGCTTGGGAATATCGCCCGCCTTTAACAAAAGCGGGGGAAAGCAGTACGTTCCCTTTTACTACCTTATCCAAAACCATACGCCGTGTTATGCTGGATTATGGCAAAACCCTGTTTACCAAACCGGACAACTGCGGTTGCTTTGCCTTGCGTGCGGCTATTACCAAATATCTGGAGCGCAACGTAGGCATTCACGCAACACCGGAGCAGGTGATTATCGGTGCGGGCGCGGAATATCTTTACGGTTTGGTGGCGCAATTACTGGGCAACCGTACCGTTTATGCGCTGGAAGACCCATCCTACGATAAAATTCGGCAGGTGTATGAAGCACACCATATTACCTGCGAAATGTTAAAAATGGGCAACCGCGGGATTCAAAGTGGGGAACTGAAACGCACGCGTGCGCAGGTGCTGCATGTAACACCGTTTAATAGTTATCCCAGTTTGGTAACGGCGGATGCTTCCAAACGACAAGAATATTTGCAATGGGCACGCGAACGGGACGGATACATTGTGGAGGATAATTACGATTCGGAACTGACCGTTTCCAAGAAAAACGAGGAGACCGTATTCTCTCTATCCGAGGAGGGACGGGTGATTTACATCAACACCTTTTCCCACACCGTTTCGTCGGCTCTGCGCGTGGGTTATATGGTACTGCCTGCATCGCTTACCAAACGTTTTGAAGAAACGCTTGGTTTTTATTCCTGCACCGTTTCGGTACTGGAACAATACGTGTTGGCAGAATTGATTAACGGCGGCGATTTTGAACGTCACATCAATCGCGTACGTCGCGAACGTCGCAAGGTAGCACAAACTGGTAATATAAAATAGAATAAAACTGATTATTTACATATGGTCAAAATGTGGTATACTAAAGTCATTGAAATAAGTAAAGGGGAGCGTTGTTATGTCATACGCACGCATTTTGACAATTCAGGATATTTCTTGTGTGGGGCAGTGTTCACTTACGGTAGCGTTACCGATTTTGTCCGCTTGCGGGCTGGAAACGGCCGTTTTGCCCTCGGCGGTGCTGTCCACTCACACGGCCGGTTTTTCGGGGTACACGTTCCGTGATTTAACGGACGATATGCCCGCCATTAAAGACCATTGGAAAAACGAGGGTATTCAGTTCCAAGCGGTGTACACCGGCTACCTCGGCAGCACCAAACAAATTGATTATGTGGTACAAATTATGGCGGACACCTTAACAAAAGGCGGGAAAACGTTTGTGGACCCGGCAATGGCGGACCACGGTAAGTTGTATCCCAATTTTGATGCAGCGTACGTAGAGGCAATGAAAACGCTGTGCGCTAAATCGGATTATATTCTCCCCAACATAACGGAGGCCTGCTTTTTAACCGATATACCGTATCAAGAGGAATACGATAAAGCATATATCGATAAGTTGCTGGCCGCACTGCAGGCATTGGGTTGCCGCAATATTATTCTCACCGGTATTTCGTATGCTAAGGATAAAACCGGCATTGAGGTGCTGGAAGGGGAAAATCGTGCGTATTACGAGCACGACTTATTACCCAACAGTTGCCACGGCAGGGGCGATATTTACGCTTCGGCATTCGTCGGTGCGATGATGCGCGGCAAGACCGCGTACCAAGCCGCGCGTATTGCGGCGGATTATACTGTGGATTGTATTCGTGCCACTGCGGATGAGGATAATCACTGGTACGGTGCCAAGTTCGAACCGGTGCTGAACAATCTTATAGCGTATTTGCAATAAAAGAAAATGAAAGCAGCCGCGAAAGCGGCTGCTTTTGTGTATCTCGGTTGACTTTTATGGGGAAATACGGTATGATGATGGACGAAATATGTCGTATTTAAGAAAGGAACGCACGCTATGAATACTTTAATCGGCAACGCCGTCGTCGGTCAATCCGGTGGTCCTACTGCCGCTATCAACGCCTCGCTGGCAGGCGTGATTGCCGGCGTAAAAAAGCAAATAAACGGCGGCGCTATACGCAAGTTGTATGGTATGCGCAATGGTATCGAGGGCTTTTTGGAGGAGCATTTGGTGGATTTAACCGAACGCTTTGCCGATGAAGAAACTCTCGATTTGTTGTACAAAACTCCCGCAGCAGCGCTGGGTTCTTGCCGTAAAAAGTTACCGCTCCTCGGCAAAGAGGATGCGGTGTACGAGCGATTGGTTGCGTTGTTTCAAAAATACGATATTCGTTATTTTTTCTACATCGGCGGTAACGATTCTATGGACACGGTAGATAAACTCTCTGCCTATACCGCCAAATGCGGATACGAAATGCGCATTATCGGTGTCCCGAAAACGATTGATAACGATTTGGTCGAGACCGACCACACACCCGGTTTTGGTTCTGCCGCCAAATTTGTAGCCACCACCACGCAGGAGATTTTGCGAGATTGTGCCGTTTACACCACCAATGCGGTAACCATAGTGGAAATTATGGGGCGCGATGCGGGTTGGCTTACGGCGGCTTCTGCACTGGGCAGAGCGGTGGGGGATGCCTCGCCCGATTTGGTTTATCTTCCGGAACGGGATTTTTGCAAAGAGCAATTTTTAACCGACGTTCGTGCCGCACTGGCGCGCCACCCCAACGTGGTCATAGCCGTATCTGAAGGGATTCATTACGCTGACGGCCGTTATGTCGGGGAAGATGCACAAGATAGTGGTGCAGATGCGTTTGGTCACAAACAACTGGCGGGTAGCGGCAAGTGGTTGGAACTGCTTGTTAAACGGGAAATCGGTTGTAAAGTGCGTTCGGTAGAACTGAATTTACCGCAACGTTGCGCGGCTCATTTGGCGTCTTTTACCGACTTGGACGAAGCTCACCGCGTTGGTGAAGGGGCGGTACAACTGGCG
>JAZRRV010000024.1:0-16307 GCA_045651085.1 Acutalibacteraceae bacterium | reverse complement strand
GGATTTTTCCACCGTACAACGGGGAACGGTGCAAATTTTCCAAAATCACACGCTTGGTTTCGGGCGTGGTCCAGGTAATGTGGCAATCCACCGTGTTTTGCAACGGTTCATCGGTTTCAAATGAGAACGGCACCACCGGTTCGTCCCCCGGTTGGGGTTCGGTTTTAGTAAAATCAATGCTGGAACGCAACACGCGGGCGGGCGTTCCGGTTTTGAACCGCCGCAGCGTCATTCCCAGCGCAACGAGCGATTGCGTTAATTCCGAGGCGGGAAACAATCCGTCCGGCCCGCCGTCGTACGAAACGTCGCCAATAAAAATGCGCCCTTGCAAATAGGTGCCGGTTGCCAGCACCACCGCGTCGGCGGTGTATTCCTCCTCCAAGCGGGTCGTCATCCGCCAGCGGCCGTTTTCCGGCTGCACGGCAACAATCTCCGCTTGTTTCACGTCCAGCCGCGGCTGAACCTCCAACTGCCGCTTCATATATGCGCCATACGCGCGGCGGTCAATTTGCGCGCGCAACGAATGTACGGCAGGGCCCTTACCGCGGTTGAGCATACGCGACTGCAACAAGGTGGCATCCGCCGCCTTGCCCATTTCGCCGCCCAGCGCATCTATCTCGCGCACCAAATGCCCTTTCGCCGTGCCGCCGATGGAGGGGTTGCACGGCATATTGCCCACGGCATCCAAGTTAATGGTGAACACCGCCGTGGAACACCCCAGCCGCGCCGCCGCCAAACCGGCTTCCACACCCGCGTGTCCCCCGCCGATGACCGCTACCTGATAATCTCCTGCGTGAAATTTCATCCGTTTTTCGTTCCTTTATCTGCAATCTGGTTTCTATTATACAGCGAATTGCGCGCCGCTTCAACCGTTTTTTTACACACAAAGTTATTCACATTTTCTCCTGTGGAAAAGTTGAAAACCCTTTTCAAAAGCCCGCGAACCCGCATAGAAAGCGGGTTTTTGTGTCGAATGTCTCACATTTTCCACCGATTTTTTCACATTGTTTCGGTTTTTCAAATGTCGGCTCGTAAAAGATTCGGTTGTGCCGTCTTGCAACGAAACGGCTTTTATGATAGGATAATACCGATAACTTTCGCGAAAGAAGGAACCGCATGAAGTTAACCGATATTTCCGTAATTCGGGATGTTCTTACCCGTCACGGGTTCTCGTTTTCCAAGGCGCTGGGGCAAAATTTTTTGATTAACCCTTCCGTTTGCCCGCGTATGGCAGAGGCGTGCCACCCCGGTTTGGCAGACGGCTCCTTTGCGGTGCTGGAAATCGGGCCGGGGTTAGGGGTTCTCACCCGCGAACTCGCCCGCGTTGCCAAGCGCGTAATTAGTGTGGAGTTGGATGAGCGACTGTTTCCCGTGTTGGAGGAAACGCTGGCAGATTGCGACAACGTTACCGTTGTCGCCGGCGATATTTTGAAACTGGACGTGGCTAAGTTGTTGGATACCCACGCGCACGGCCTGCCGGTGGTGGTGTGTGCCAATCTACCGTATTACATCACCTCCCCCATTCTTATGGGGTTGCTGGAAAGTCGCCTGCCGTTTTCCTGCATTACCGTGCTGGTGCAAAAAGAAGCCGCCGAGCGGCTATGTGCCCAACCGGGTACACGGGCGTGCGGGGCGGTAACGTTGGCGGTAAACTATTACGCCGAGGCGGAAATTTTGTTTTCGGTATCGCGCGGGAGTTTTATGCCTGCCCCCAAGGTAGACAGCAGTGTGATTCGCCTAACCTTACGCGGAGCACCCCCGTGCACCGTAACCAACGAAGGTTTGTTGTTTCGGCTTATCCGCGCCGCTTTTGGGCAACGGCGCAAAACACTGCCCAACTCGCTTAGCGCCGCCGGCTTTGATAAGTCCACCCTGCTCACGGCACTACAAACGGCAGGGCTTTCCCCCACCGCCCGCGCCGAGGAATTAACGCTGGAGCAATTTGTTACGTTGGCGGAAACGTTGAATAAAGCATAACAAAAGCACCGAAGTTTTGGACTTCGGTGCTTTCTTTTTTTATTGCTTACAGGTCAATACGACCGTACAAAGTGGCTTTGTTTTCCGCCTCGGACTGGGTACGCTCCGGCGGCGCGTAATCTTCCGCGATGTTCACGGGGTTGCTGCGGGAAACAAATTTGCGCACTTCCCGCACCGGACGTTCACTGCTCACTTCGGGGCGGTTTTCGCCGCGAGCCGGACGCTCCGTATTTCCGCGACCGCCGCGTTGACGGGAACGGGGCGGGCGGTTGTTTTTAACGGGGTTGTCGTCCGCCGGTGCAATCACCACGTGACGGTTCGGGTCACTGCCCACACTGTACGACGTGGCGCCCTCCACCTTTTGTACCGCCGTGTGAATAATGCGGCGCTCGTACGGGTTCATGGGTTCCAGCGAGGTGTTGCGACCGCTTTTCGCCGCGCGTACGGCGGCTCTGTGCGCCAAACCGGACAACGTCTTTTCGCGCTTTTCGCGGTAGTTGCCAATGTTAATGGATACGCGGTGATACGCACCGCCCACACGGTTAGCTACCAAACTGGTAAGGTACTGCAACGCATCCAGCGTGTCGCCGCGGCGACCGATAATGAAGCCCAAGTCTTCGCCTTCCAGCGACAAGGTACAGTTGCCGTCCTCCTCCGTGGCGGTAATGGTCACTTGCTCCACACCCATACCCGCGAGTACGTCTCGCAAAAACGCTTCCGCTACGGCCGCCACACTTTGCTCTTTTACGGTAGCGCGAATTTGCGCCGCCGTGCCGCCAAACAAGCCCAACGCTTTCTTTTGCGGCTCGCGCAATACTTCAACGGTGAGTGCATCGGCAGTTACGCCCAGTTCCGCGGCGGCCAATTCCACGGCTTCCTCAACCGTCTTTGCCTCTTTTATAACTTCTTTCAGCACAATGGTTGGTCCTTTCTTCTCAATCTATCACGCCCAAAACAAGGCGGGTTTACTCTTGCGTATCGCTCTCGTCACTCTCGGCCGCCGGTTGGGTATCAGGCACCGTCTCCTCCGCTTGCGGCTGCGGCTTTTCCTCTTTTTTGGCAGGGGCTTTTTTCTTGGACGAGGGCTTTTTCTCTTCTTGCTGTTGGCGCGCCAGTTCCCGCTGTTCACGCGCGCGGGCTTCCGCCAACCGCTTTTTATCCTCTTGCTTTTGCTTACGGCGTTGCTCGTACTCAATTTCCGCCTGTGCACGAATCTTGGCAGGGTTGTATATGCGGTTAAGCACAAACGTTTGCAACAAGGCAATTAAGTTGGAACAAATCCAGTAAATACCCACGCCGCCCGGCACGGAAAACGAAATGAACAACGACATTGCGGGCATCATCACCATCATGGATACATTGGTGCAACCCTGCATTTGCTGGGCTTCCGCCGCCGTGGTCTGCTTGGTGTAGTGCATGGATAACAAACCCGACGCCATGGCCGTAAGGCCGGACAACAACGGAATGAGCCACAACACGGAAATGCCCGCAAACCCCTTTTCGTTCCACGGATTTTCCAACATATTGGCGCCGAAAATGTTAAAATTCTCTTCAAAATCCACCATTTCGTTGTAGTAGGCCTCCGCCTTGGCGGTGTTGTATCCGTCAATTTTGGCAATGGCCTGCTTCACGTCGGTTTCATACGTTTCCAAATTTTGCAATACACGCAATTCTTTGTAATACCCTTGGAATTGCGCGGGAGCAATCTCACCCTCGCCCGTCATGGCCTCCACCGATGCGGTAATCACCTCGTCCGGAATGGCGGTAAGGTGTTTAATGGGAGAATAAATTACCGAAATAATGCCAAACAAGACCAGCATTTGTACCAACATCGGCATACAGCCGCCGGTCATACTCACGCCGGCTTTTTCGTACAACGCCATTTGCTTTTCTTGCAATTTTTTGGGGTCTTTTGCGTATTTTTTTTGCAAACGCTCCAACCGCGGTGCCAACCGCGCACGGTCTGCCTGATTTTTTTGCGTTTTTAACGACAACGGAAACAATAATAGACGTATGACAAACGTAAACAGAAAAATGGCTAAAAAGTAGTTCGGAATGCCTTGGTAAATAAGGCCCAGTACCCACCCCATCGGGATGGCAAGCAAATCAAATAAGCCGGAAAAAATGCCCATAGTAGCCCTCCTTACGGTGTTTTTGTTTTTTCTTTTTCCGGTACAGGGTCGTAGCCGTGCCCACCCCACGGGTGACAGCGCGACAACCGTTTAACGGCCAACCAGCCGCCTTTTAACACCCCGAACCGGTCGATTGCCTGAATCGCATACGAAGAACAAGAAGGCACGAACCGGCAAGTCGGTGGAAAATGCGGGGAAATCCCCTTTTGATACAGTTGAATCAGCCGGATTACTGCGCGTTTCATAACGGTATCCCCGCTTTGGTGAGAAGTTGTTGCATAACACCGCGCAGTTGCGTGCTGGTACTGCCGAGTGTGGCTTTGCGCGCAACAAACACAAAATCCCAACTGCCGGTAATACGCGGCGACAGTTGGCGAAACGCTTCCCTTATAATGCGACGGCACCGATTGCGTTGCACGGCTTTCCCGATTTTTTTGCCGGTCGTAATGCCCAACCGCGGGCCTCTCCGCCCGTTTTTGCGCACGTACAATACCAGCAACGGATGAATAAAGACCTTGCCGCGGTAATACGCCGCGCGAAATTCCTTATTCTGCTTGAGCATACACAGTGTTGCCATATACACAACTCCCCAGTTGCTATAAAAAAAAGCCACTCAAAGGTGGCCCTTTTTAATAGGTGAGACGCTTTCTACCTTTCGCTCTGCGGCGAGCCAGCACCTTACGGCCATTGGCAGTTGCCATTCTCTTGCGGAAACCGTGTTCCATTTTACGATGTCTCTTTTTGGGTTGATACGTACGAAGCATGGTGTTACCCCCTTTCGTCTCTTGCGAGATTTTATTATATAACACACTCGCCGTAAAAGTCAACATAAATTTCTCTCTTTTTGGAAACCGCCCGTTTTTTATGTTTTTGTTATACCTCTCTTTGGCTGTTTGTGGCCTTGTTTTGCCGTTTTTACTCCTCCACGGTCGGTTTACCTCTCGGTATGGGCAAAAAATTAAAAAATTATGCAGAAAAATGATTGTAAATACCATAAAAGTATGATACAATTAATTAAATATTTTTAATCCTCTATTATATATAGGACGTTTTTGCTTTGAAGGAGTCGAGCAGAGAATGGAAAGTATAAAAGAAGCTTGGTCGGGTATTTTGGATTACCTGCACGCACAGGAAGACATCAGCGAAGTGGCGTACAATATGTGGATTAAGTGCATTGAGCCGTGCGGCATTGAAGGTAACACGGTGGTGTTGCTGGTACGCACCAATTTTCAGCGCGGTATTGTTTTGGGGCAATATGCCGATAAAATTAAAAACGCGTTTCGGCAGGTACTCGGTATTCCTTTTGAACTGAAAGTGGTTTCGGAGGAAAAGGACACGGCACCCGCCGAACAACCTACCGCTATGTTTCCGGAAGCGGAAAACATTTTTGGGCAAAAAGCATCGGACTACGAATACTCGTTTGAAAACTTCGTTGGAGGCCCCTCCAACAAATTTGCGCACGGCGCTTCGCAGGCGGTGGCACTGAAACCCGCCGGTTCGTATAACCCGTTGTTTATTTACGGCGGTTCGGGGTTGGGAAAAACCCACTTGTTGTTTGCCATTTGCAACGAAATCCGCAAAAACGCGCCGGAAACCCGCATTTTGTATACTAAGGGCGAATCGGTTATTAATGAAATGGTGGAAGCGTTGCGCAACTCCGCGATGCCGGAATTCCGCGCCAAGTACCGCCAAGTGGATATTCTGCTGATTGACGATATTCAGTTTATTGCCGGCAAAACCGGTATGCAGGAGGAATTTTTCCACACGTTTGACGCACTGCACCAAGCCGGCAAACAAATTGTACTGACTTCCGACCGTCCGCCGCGGGAAATTGCCACGTTGGAGGACCGGTTGCGCAATCGGTTTGAAATGGGGTTGCTGGCGGATATTCAGCCGCCGGATTTGGAAACGCGTATTGCCATTATTAAGCGCAAAGCCAATCTGTTGGGTTTGGCGCTGAACGACGACATTGCCGAATACATTGCCTCGCAGTTAAAAAGCAACGTGCGTCAGTTGGAAGGCGCGGTACGCCGCATGCAAGCACAATGTATGCTGGAAGGGGAGACACCTTCGTTAGCTACGGCACAAGCCGCCATTCGCGATATTAAAAACGACAACCAACCCGTTCCGATTACGGTGGAGCGCATTATTGGGGAAGTGGCACGCACGATGTCGGTCACACCGGAGGATATTCGCTCCAACAAGCGTTCGGCGTCCATTTCGTCGGCGCGGCAGGTGGCGGAATACGTAGTGCGCAACATCACGGGGCTTCCTATGAAAAATATTGGGGAAGAATTCGGTGCGCGCGACCATTCCAGTGTGGTATACGCCATTCAAAAAGTGGAGGAACGCATGGCCGTGAACCCCTCGTTTAAGGGCTTGGTAAACGACATTATTAAAAACATTTCCGACTCGTAACGTGCAAGTGAAAAACTCTGTGAATTGGCGTGAAAATATGTGAAAAGATTGGTAGGGTTTTCCACAAGTCCTTCACATTCCACTCACAGCTTTTCACAGGGTGTGAACTCTTAAAAAACTTTTCACATTTGTACACAATTTTTCCCCGTTGTTTTTACCGGCACACCGCAGAAAAAACGGGGATACCTAGCCAAAAACGGGACTTTTTCACATTTTCACCGCCCCTACTAACACTACTAGAAATAGATATAGTTATTATTAAAATAAAACCATTTTATAATTGACAGAAAGGATGAACACGATGCGTATTCATTGCAACCGACAGGCCTTGGCCGAAGCAGTAAACAACGTTCAGCGTGCCGTTGCTGCCAAATCTGCCCTTCCGGCGTTGGAGGGAATTTTGTTGCGTGCCAACTCTTCCTCTTTGTTTTTAGCAGGATACGATATGGAGCTTGGCATTACCACCACCATTGAAGCACAAGTGGATAGTCCCGGCGAAGTAGTGCTCACTGCCAAATTATTTTCGGAAATTCTGCGCCGTCTTCCTGCCGATGAAGTGTTAATTGAAAGTAACGACAAAAATAACACCTCCATTCGTTGCGGGCAATCGGAATTTACCATTATGGGCTTTTCTTCGGTGGATTATCCGGAATTGCCCACCATTAACAACGGTGCGGCGTTGACTATTCAACAAAACGTGTTAAAAAGTATGATTCGCCAAACGTTGTTTGCGGTAGCGCAAAACGACACGCGCCCCGTACACACCGGTGTGCAGTTTGAAATTGAAAATCATACCCTGCGCTTGGTGGCGGTAGACGGTTCGCGTTTGGCTATGCGCTCGGAACCCATTAAGAGTGAGGAATCGTTGCAATTTGTGGTACCCGGCAAAACGCTGAACGAGGTACTAAAACTGTTAGCGGATGAGGAAGAACCCTTGTACGTCACGGTGGGTGCTCGTCATATTATTATGGAAATTGGCGGGTATTCGGTGTTTTCTCGGTTGTTGGACGGTGAATTTTTGCCGTACCGCAAAGCCATTCCCACGGTGGTGGGGACAACCATCCGCTTAAACACCCGTTCGTTTATTGATGCGGTTGACCGTGCTTCGTTGGTAATTAACGACCGGTTAAAGTCGCCGCTCATTTGCCGTTTTAAGGATGACCGCATTTCTCTTTCGTGTATTACAGCGTTGGGCAGTGCGAACGACGCGGTGGAAGCAAAAATTGAAGGCCGGCAAGAGGAAATGGGCTTTAACAGCCGCTTTTTGCTGGATGCGTTGCGCAACACCGAAAGTGATGAAATTGTGATTGAACTCAGCGGAACCCAGTCACCGATGAAAATTTTACCCTCTTCGGGCGATAGTTTTCTGTTTTTGGTGCTGCCGGTGCGGTTAAAGCGCGTATGAGACAAGCCATTCATACCGAATTTATTCGGCTGGACACGTTAATGAAGTTATGCGCCATGACACCGACAGGCGGACAAGCCAAGGAGAAGATTCAAACGGGGCAAGTACAGGTAAACGGTAGCGTGTGTACTCAACGCGGTAAAAAACTGCGGGTGGGGGACTGTGTTACGGTAGACGGCACAACCGTGGAAATTGTGGGAGAATAGAGGAAAATAACCATGCAAGTCACCCGCTTAACGTTTGACGGATATCGGAATTTGGTTGCCGGAACGTGGGAACCGTATGCCGGTGTGAACGTCATTGTGGGCGAAAATGCGCAGGGAAAGACCAATTTATTAGAAGCATTGTGGTTGTTTACCGGCGGTAAAAGTTTTCGCGGGGCAAAAGACAGCGAACTGGTAGCGTTTGGGGCTGAGCAAAGTCGATTAACGATGGAGTTTCACGCTGCAGGACGAGAGCAGCAAGCGGAAATTACCGTAAAAACGCGGCGAACGGCGGTACTTAACGGCATATCGCAAGGTGCGGCTTCGCGGTTGGCGGGTAATTTTTGCGGGGTGGTTTTTTCGCCGGCGCATTTATCGTTAATTAAAGGCGGTCCGCAGGAACGGCGGCGGTTTATGGATGCGGCTTACTGCCAGTTACGGCCGGCGTACGTAAAAACGCTTACAGAGTATAACCGCATTTTAACCCAACGCAACGCCTTGTGCAAAGCCAATAATGCGGGGGAAGCGGCAGAAGAACTGTTGGAACTGTGGGACCGCCAGTTAACACAAACCGGTTGCCGCATTATACACGCCAGACAACGGTATTTACACGAATTAACCACGGTGGCTCGGCAAGTGTATCAAGGGTTATCCGGCGGAAAAGAAGAATTTGATATTCGCTACGTTTCCTCTCTGGAATGCCACAACGAGGAAACGGCGCAGGAAATTGCGGAAAAATTGTATGCCGCCCTGCGCGCCCATCATCGGGAGGATATGGCCGTCGGATTTACTACGGTCGGCCCTCACCGCGACGATATGGAAGTGTTAATTAACGGGCGCCCCGCGCGCAATTTCGGTTCGCAAGGGCAACAACGCTCGGCGGTGCTGGCATTAAAATTGGCAGAGGCATCGTTGTTACAAAAAGTAACGGGGGAAAAGCCCATTGCGTTGTTGGATGACGTGATGAGCGAGTTGGATGCCTCACGCCAAGACTATATTTTGAACCATATTTCCGATTGGCAAGTGTTTATTACCTGTTGCGAGCCGACGCCGCTGTTGCAGTTGCGGCAGGGTAAGCAATTTACGATGAAACAAGGACAACTTTTCACATAATTTTTACCGTTTGTGGAAAAAGGAGTTGCCGTAATGTATTTGTATTTAGGGCAAGAAACGGTTGTTCCGTTGCGGGACGTGGTGGGTATTTTTGATATGGACAATACCACCGTTTCCAAAAGCACGCGGGCGTTTTTAACACAAGCGGAACAACAGGGCCGTGTGGTGACGGTAAGCGAAGAACTCCCTAAGAGTTTTGTGGTATGTCGCCATAAAGAACAAAGCGACAGTACCGTGTATATATCGCAAATTTCCTGTGCTACATTAGTAAAACGTGCTGACACGTGGCATGCAAACTGAGAAATGAGAGGTTATTCACAATGAGTACCGAAATGGAAATGGATTTGGAACTGGAAAACCAAATGACGCGTGCGGAAAACAAACCGTACGACGAAAGTCAAATTCAAGTGCTGGAAGGGCTGGAAGCGGTTCGGAAACGTCCCGGTATGTATATGGGGTCAAGCGGACCGCGCGGATTGCACCATCTGGTATATGAAATTGTGGACAACTCCATTGACGAGGCGTTGGCGGGGTTCTGTACCCATATTGAAGTGGATATTTTTCCCGGAAACATCATTTCGGTACGCGATAACGGGCGTGGTATCCCGGTGGGTATTCACGAAAAAATGGGAATTCCCACTGTGACGGTGGTTCTCACCGTGTTGCACGCCGGCGGTAAGTTTGGCGGCAGTGGCTACAAAGTGTCCGGCGGTTTGCACGGCGTGGGTTCTTCGGTTGTCAACGCGCTTTCGGAATGGCTGGAAGTGGAAATCTCGCGCGAGGGCAAAGTGTTTATGCAACGGTTTGAACGCGGTGCGGCGGTCTCTGACCTGACGGTGATTGGTACGTCCGAAACCGACGGTACGCTGATTCGTTTTAAGGCAGACCCTGAAATTTTCACCGAAACTACGGAATACGAGTACGAAGTGCTGGAAAAACGGTTGCGTGAACAAGCATTCCTCAATGCCGGCTTAAAAATTACGCTGGCCGACCGCCGCGATGAGGACAACGTGGTGGAAAAAGAATTTTGCTACGAGGGCGGTATTTCCTCGTTTGTGGAATTTATGAACAAAACCCGCGGGTATCAGGCGTTGCACGACGTGGTGGTACATATGTCCCTTGCTAAAGGGGATTCCATTGCGGAAGTGGCGTTCCAATACAACGACAGTTACAACGAAAATATCATTTCGTTTGCCAACAATATTCATACGGTAGACGGCGGTACGCACGAAAATGCGTTCAAAAACGCCATTACCCGTATTTTGAACGACTACGCTCGCCGCCACGGCATGTTAAAAGAGGCCGATGCCAACTTAAAGGGCGACGATGTGCGTGAGGGCTTGGCGGCGGTTATCAGCGTGAAACTGAAAGACGCGCAGTTTGAAGGCCAAACCAAAGCCAAACTGGGTAACACGGCCATGGGCACGCTGGTAACGCAGTTGCTGAATGAAAAATTAAAACCGTTTTTGGAGGAAAACCCGGCGGTTGCCAAGGGTATTTTGGAAAAATCCATTAACGCCGCCCGTGTGCGTGAAGCCGCGCAGCGTGCGCGTGAACAGGCGCGCAAAAAGAGCGGATTATCCTCCACGCGTATGCCGGATAAATTGGCGGATTGCATTTGGAGTGACAGTGAGCGCACCGAACTGTACATTGTTGAGGGTGACTCGGCAGGTGGTTCCGCCATTCAAGGGCGCGACCGTAACTTCCAAGCCATTTTACCGTTGTGGGGCAAAATGCTCAATGTGGAAAAAGCGCGGCTGGATAAGGTGTACGGTAACGAAAAATTGATACCGGTAGTCGTGGCATTGGGTTGCGGCATTGGTGACGATTTTGACCTTTCCAAGTTGCGGTACGACAAAGTGATTATTATGGCGGATGCGGACGTGGACGGTTCGCACATCTGCACGTTGCTCCTTACTTTCTTTTTCCGGTTTATGCGGCCGTTGGTAGAAGAGGGGCACGTGTACATTGCACAACCGCCGCTGTATAAAATCTCCAAAGGTAAGCAGGTGCGGTATGCGTTTTCGGACGCCGAACGCGACACGTACATTGCGGAATTGGGCGGAAACGCGGATATTCAGCGGTACAAGGGTCTTGGTGAAATGGACCCCGAACAGTTGTGGGAGACCACGATGGACCCCGCGTTCCGCACCATGTTGCAGGTAGAAATGGTGGACGCGGAAGCAGCAGACGAGGCCTTTACCATTTTGATGGGTGACAAAGTGGAACCGCGCCGCGATTTTATTGAGCGTAACGCGCAGTACGTATCCAATTTAGACATTTAATAAGGGAGAATTATGGAACCGACAGTTACGGAAACCACCTTTGCGGCGGGGCTCAGCCGCGAGGAATATATCCGTTCACAAGAACTGATAAACCGTGTTACCAACGGGCGGCGGTTGGCCGGCGGGCGTTGGTTTGTTATGATAATGACGGGGTTATCGGTGCTGAGCGTGGCGGCGGCTTATGGCGTATCCGGTGAATTTGATACCTCACTGGCTGCGTTGCTTACGCTGATGTTTGTTGCGGAATTGTGGATAATGCTGAGCTTGCCGCGGCAACTGCGCCGCCGTGCAGGGGAGGCGTACGATGTGACCGTGTCCACCGGCTATGTGTTTGACGGTGTCGTTACGGTTACGGAAAATGAAATACAAAAAAGAACAACGGAGGCAACCACCGTTATTCCGTTTAACCGCTGTTCGTTGTACGTGGAAGCGGAAGATATGGTTATCTTTTGCATAAACGGGGGCAAAGCGGTAGCCATTCCGGCGCGATGCCTTACCGCCCAGGATGCGCAGGCAATACGCCAAGCGGCTTACGCGGGCGTGGCACCGGCGCACCGCTGTGTGGTGCAGCCGGTGGTACCCATGGCAGAGCAGAGGCAACCTTTGCCGGTACTGACACCGCCGCCGGCGGAAGAACCGCTGTTTACCGCGGATTTTGAATATACTCCCGGCGAACTGCGCGGCGAATTCGCGGAAGGTGCGATGCGCCGTTTTGTGGCGGTGCTCCCGCAACGGTTGCTCACCGCCGTGTTTTTTACGGTAATGCTTTCGTTTGTTGTCAGCGTTCCGTTGTTGCCGCTTTGCGCTTTATTTTTTATTCTTTTGTTTGTGTGGGACGTTGCCATGGCGTGGATACGTGCCACACGTGCCGTAAAACTTACGGAAGGGGACGCTTGCCGCGGGCGATTGGAACTAACCGAACATTACGTCACCATTTGCGGCAAGACCGACGCCGCGCGGCGGCTGAAAATACCGTGGGAAAACGTTACCCGCGCGGTGGAACGCCCACAAACGGTGGAATTTACCATGGGGGAGGGCGCTGCGTTTTCGTTACCGAAGCGCTGTATCCCCGATATGGAGACCTTGCGCAGCGTGGTTGACGCGCATCTGAAACGATAAAGCAGCAAAAAGGGGGTACATCTTCAATGAGTGAGGAACAAGAACTTCCTTTTTCGGATGGTGACCCCAACCGTTTACAAATGTTGTTAACGGGGCGAGCACTCACCCATGTGGAGGCGATTCGTTGGCAACGCACCTTACACGGTAAGCGGCGAACGTTGCCGTTGTTAGGGCTGGGGTTGTTACTGTTCTTTTCGTTGCAGTTCCGCTATGCGGGTACGCAGTGGTGGGAACAAGCCGTCTTTTACACGGTGTGGTGTTTGTGCTTGGCGGGGGTCATCGTTGCTACCGTGCGGTTGCTGGGATACCAAAAGAAACGTGATTTTCGCTTGTTTAACGAATACGCCGCCGACACAGCGCGGCACGCGGCAGGGTATCGGTTGGCGTTTTACGAAGACCGATTAACCATAGCATCCCTTCGTGGGGAACGTACGTTGCGGTTTGGTGAGCTGACCTCTTGCGTGGAAACGTACGACGGATTTGCCCTTTCGGACACGTTGGGTTGCGTGATTGTGCGGTCACAAGATATGACGGGCTACGATGCACAGCACTTACGCGCTTATCTGCGCGGGCGGGTAAACCCTCGCGTGTGGCGTGTGGCATCGGCAGCACGGCCGTGGCTTGCGCAACCGTTACCGTTACCGGCACTGCCGCCATTGCAAAAACCGCTTACAACGGCGGTGCTACCCTTGGCGGCGCCACTGCAACAACGCGAAAAGGCGCGCCGCTTTTCTCGGTTTTTACAACTTTGCGTACCTCTTTGGTTGTTCGGTGGGGTAATGACAACGAGTTTTGTTTCGCTAACGCCGTGGTTTTTGGCAGATTTAGGGCTTTTTTGCCTTGGTTGGTTGGCAGTTGGTTGGTTATTTGCGTTGTTGATGTATGCGCTGCTGCGCCCGCCGGTTAGTAAAGAGCCGCTGGAATTGGCGTTTGAGCCGGACGGATTGCGCGTAACCAGCGGGGAACACACGCGTTTTGTGGTGAAAGAACGATTGTGGTTGGCGGCAAGGCCAAACGGTGTTGCCGTGCACGGTCTTGACGATAGAGAATTATTTATTCCGTTTAACGCGGTTGAGAACGAGAACGTTCTCAAAGCGTTGGCGGGAATGGAATAAAGGAGAAAACGGGTATGGAAGAACAAACCACCGTACAGAGCAAACTGATTCAGGTTGACCTGGAAAAGGAAATGAAAAAACGGTTTTTGGAGTACTCGATGTCGGTTATTGTGGCGCGTGCGCTGCCCGACGTGCGAGACGGCTTAAAACCGGTACATCGCCGTATTTTGTATACGATGCACGAGCGTAACCTAACGCCGGATAAACCGTACCGTAAGTGCGCGGATACTGTTGGTGCGGTGCTGGGTGGGTATCACCCGCACGGCGACGCTTCGGTGTACGATGCGATGGTGCGTATGGCGCAGGATTTCTCGTTGCGCTACCCGCTGATTGACGGTCACGGTAACTTCGGTTCCATTGACGGTCATCCGGCTGCGGCGTATCGTTATACGGAATCGCGTATGTCCAAGATGTCGTTGGATATGCTGGCAGATATTGAAAAAGAAACGGTGGATTTTGTTCCCAACTACGACGACCGTTTGGAAGAGCCGGTGGTGTTGCCCTCGCGCTTTCCCAACTTGCTGGTAAACGGTTCCACCGGTATTGCCGTGGGTATGGCCACTAACATCCCCCCGCACAACCTGCGCGAAGTGGTGGACGGCATTTGCTTAATGATTGATAACCCCGATGCGGGTTTGCCGGAAATTATGGAGTGCATTAAAGGCCCCGATTTCCCCACCGGCGGTATTGTGATGGGGTATTCGGGCATTCGTGCCGCGTATGCGACCGGTCGCGGGCGCATTATTGTGCGCGCCAAAACCGAAATTGAGGAAAACGGCGACCGCTTCCGCATTGTAATTACGGAAATTCCGTACCAGGTAAACAAACTCAATTTGGTAAAATCCATTATTGAATTGGCGGATGAAAAACGCATTGAGGGTATCCGCGACGTGGTGGACCATTCCAGCCGCGAGGGTATGCGCGTGGTGATAGACTTAAAGCGTGATGCGAACCCGCAGGTGGTACTTAACCAGTTGTTTGCGTTTACGCAGATGCAGGTAACGTTCGGTGCGATTATGTTGTCGTTGGTGAACGGTGTGCCGCGCGTACTCACGCTCAAAGAAATGTTGCAAGAGTACATTGGCTTCCAGTGTGAAGTGATTACCCGCCGCACACAATTTGATTTGAAAAAGGCGAAAGAGCGCGCACATATTGTGGAAGCGCTGAAAACGGCGGTGGATTTCATTGATAAGGTGATAGAGATTATTCGTGGCTCCGCCGACTCCGCTACCGCCAAAATTAAGTTGATGGAAGCGTTTGGGTTTGACGAAATTCAAGCCAACGCCATTGTGCAAATGCGCTTGGGGCAGTTATCCGGTTTGGAACGCCAAAAAATTGAGGACGAATTAGCCGCTCTGCGCGCCCGCATTGCGGAACTGGAAGGCATTTTGGCAGACGACGGCAAAGTGAAGGCCATTGTGAAAGAAGAATGCCTGAAAATGCGCGATAAATACGGCGATGACCGCCGCACCGAAATTTCCATGGTTTCGGGCGAGGTGGATATTGAGGACCTTATCCCGGAAGAGGAATGTGTGCTTACCCTGTCGCAGCGCGGGTACATTAAACGTCAACCGTTGGATGTGTACAAAGCGCAGCATCGCGGTGGCCGCGGCATTAAGGGTATGACCACCCGCGATGAGGACTTTACGGAAACGATGTTCCTCTGCTCCAGCCACGATATGGTGATGTTCTTTACCACCGCCGGTCGCGTGTATCGCTTAAAGTGCTATGAAGTACCGGAAGGCGCGCGTACCTCGCGCGGGATGAATATTATCAATCTTCTCCCGTTGGCGCCGGAAGAACGGGTAAGTGCGATGATTCGCGTTGCCGAATTTGTCGACGACCAGTACTTGTGTATGATTACCCGTAAGGGAATTATTAAACGCACGCGGTTGAGCGCCTACGCCAACGCCCGCAAGAGCGGTTTGATTGCCGTGGACTTGGACGAAGGTGACGAGTTGGCATGGGTGCAGTTGACCGACGGGTATCAAAAACTGTTTGTCGGCACACGTGGCGGTATGTCCATTTGCTTTGACGAAAACGATGCCCGCGTGGTGGGACGTACCGCGCGCGGTGTGAAAGCCATTACACTGGCAGAGGATGACGAAGTGGTGGGTATGGCGGTGTGCGACCCGAGCAAGTTGTTGCTCACGGTAACCGAAACCGGCTACGGCCGTTTGAGCGAACTGGAGGATTACCGCATCCAGTCCCGCGGGGGCAAAGGTCTTACCAATTACCACACCGACGAATACGGCGCGGTTGCCGCGGTACGGATGGTCTCGATGGACGATGACGTTATCATCATTTCGTCTAACGGCATTATCATTCGTATGGCGGTATCGGAAATTCGCCAATGCCGCCGCCCGTCCAAGGGTGTACGTGTGATGCGTGTGGAGGAAGGCAACCGCATTGTTTCGTTGGTGCAAACCCCGCACGAGGAAGAAACCGAGGAAACCGCGGAAGAGACGACTTCCGCGACAGAGGAATAACGAAAAATAACCCATGAAAGGAGAGACCGTTATGTCAAAGGTGATTGCTGC